>JAJZQK010000298.1 GCA_021847625.1 Chloroflexota bacterium | reverse complement strand
AGCGGTATTTGGAGGGTCCGCACTCCTCCACCGATATAGGATGCGCTTACTTGTCAGCGTGAGCTGTCCAGTCGCTGTCGCCCGCAACTGCTTGTCGTATGTCGTTGTTGCTCGTCCGCCGCCTGATCGAAGGTACACGCCTCTAGCGACACGGACAGAAACGCCCCGTCCACCCCCAGACGTATGCCTTATGGTCTGCTCTTCATAGAGCGTGGCGCTGGGGAAGGACAGGTACGCGGCCTCGCCTTTTTGCAGCGTCACCGCACCGGCCGCGATGGGCTGGAGCGGTGGCATCACCGATTGAACGAGACTGATCCATCCGTCCGTCGTGGTGGGAGAGGGGCCCGCGTCACTTGCATTGCCCTCGCCCATCAGCGTCATCGCCCTACCTTTCACTTCCCAATGGGCCTGGCATGCAGTGCAGTTCAGGATCTTGGGAGCGAACAGCCCTTGCTTCTCCCACCGGACTGTTCCGATCGCGTGACACAAAGGACAGTGCCAGAGGTGTTCCGTCAGCATCAACATGATGTTCACCGCCACCGCAAATTCCAATTGGTGAGTTATTCCGCGTTTGCCACACCAGTTTCCTCCTCTCAGCCTTTTGAAAGACGTCCCCGCGCGAAGCACGGTTTACTCCTCAAATCCACTCAAGCCTGCTCACGGCCTGCTCGAGGTCTTTCTCCGTCGGCTTCGTGTACCGGGCCGTCGTGTTGAGCGAGGCGTGTCCTGCAAGGACGGCCACCCGGTCCAGGCTCTCCCCGGCGTCCACGAGCGCCTTGCAGAAGGTGTGCCGGAACATGTGCGGCGTCACCTTGCCTTCGATCCCTGCTCGACGCGCGTAGCGAGCGAGCGCCTTCTGTACCGCACGGGCCCCGATCGGGAAGACCGGATCACCTGAAGCGGCGCCGGCCGCCTCTCTCCACGCGAGGAGGGCGATGCGCGCCGTGAGCGTGAGCGGCACCGTGCGCCGCTTCCCGCCCTTGCCCTTGCGCACCGTCACGTAGCCGCTGCGCTCCCGAATGGTGAGGTCGTTCCAGGTAAGCGCCAGGGCTTCCGCGATGCGCAATCCTGTCTGCACGAGCAGGGTGTAGAGAGCGACGTCCCGTGCTCCCCCACCCCTCTGGGCCTCGCGCAGGAGTGCGGCCATCGTACGGCGGTCGAGCGTCCGCACCGGCGCGTCGTCTTCAGGCAATGGCCGGACCTCCTGCAGCGGGTCCCGTTCGGTCAGCCCGGTCTCCGCCGCCCAGGCGAACACTGCCTTGACCTGCCGCAAGCGGGTGTTGACGCTCGACGGTTTGAGCGACTCCTGCAGGTGACGCCGGAACTCGGCCGCGTCGAGCGAGCTCGTCCTGTCTGGCTCGAGCTGCTGGCCGGTCGTCTCCTCGTACCAGCGCGCGAACGACTCCCATGCGTCGAGGTAGCCGGACAGCGTGTGCGCGCTCGCTCCCTTCGCCTTCTTGGCGGACAGGAACTCGTCGATGAGCGCCATCCTGGCCACCTCCTCAATAATGCGAACTCGAAAACTGGCCTTAGCTGCCCCTGGCGACCACCGAAACGGTCCCGATCAGGCCGATTCGGTTCGCATTACGAGAAGAATGTGAACAAGCATCTGCCGGGTTCCCTGCTTGGACACAACAACGCAACACGGCCTGGAAACCGACAGCCCGCCAGCCATGCGGGTACGGTACGACCCGCGTATCCCCTTCCTTTCTTGTGGCGTGGCGCCCCTCTCTGCGCGACGCCGCGCCGAAAGTCGGTGTCGGAGCCGCGACGCCCGACCGCCTGCTGCAGACCTTCCTTACAGGGTAATTGTGGTACTGTTGGCTTGGAGGATCGTGGTGAAGGCGGGTGGATCCGTTGCGAAGATGGCGGAGTCTTCTTGCTGCGACCTTAGTCACGGCGATCTGCGCTCTTCCCGGAACTGTAGGCGCACAGACAGGACTCACACACAACAACGTCGTCACCGCGCTGTACCCCTATCGCTACGTCGCCTACTGGCACACTTCGGACGGGCATAGGGGAACGCTCGGCGCCGCCGAGGGAGTCAGTTCAAGCAACGGTCAACTCTACCGCTTCGTGTTCTGGATCGGCGCTCGCAAAGTGCGTGCCTTCAACCTCTACGCGGCACGCATCACCGATGCTACGCCGGACGCCATCACGGTCATGACCAGCGACGTTCGCGGCGGTCAGCGGGCATACATCGTTTTTCGCTGGAACGGCTCCACGCTCGTGTCTTCACGACCTTTGCCAACGCAATACGCAATAGGCGGCACCTCCGGCAGCGGCGCGGGCACCGGCGGTGGCAGCAACAGTAGCTCGGGCAGCGGGACGTCAGCCACCGTGAGTCAACCCGGCTACCTCGGCATCGAAATGACTGATGCTCCCAGCGACTGGACCGTGCAGGGCTGCGAGGTTGTGCATGTTTACCCTGGCACACCAGCAGCCCTGATGGGTCTTGTCGGATCAGAGGACCGAACGGATCCGGTAGGTGACGTGATCTACTCGGTGGTCGCACGTGGCGCGACGTACTGGACTCCCACCTGTGCGGCCCTGAGCAACGTTCTGGCCAGTTCGTCGCCGGGAGAGACGATCCAGGTCGCCTACTACCACCGCGTCGTTGACTTGTTAAGCGCGTCCTGGGAGGCCGAGGAAGGTGTTGCCACGCTAGCGACGCAGCCCTGCCCCTCGCCGCTCACGGGCAGCATTACGCCCTCCCTGTTAGGCAACCGCATCGACCTGACCGTCAAGATTGTTGGGCCGAACGGAAGCACCTCGCCGCAGACCGTGATTCTGGACACCGGCGGCGTCCACACTTCTTTCCCGGATGCAATGTTACGCAGCCTGGGCTTTAGCCCCTATTGGAGCATGTCGACGGGCGGCATCGTATCTGGGGCTTCAGAGACCACCTACCTCTACCACATTCCGGCGGCGGACTTCCTGGTGCTCGATAACGGGCTGTACGAACCAGTCGCCAGCGGCACGCTTGAGGTTTGGGGACTGACCAATTCGTCGGACGAGGCGTTCGGCCCCGACATCCTGAAGCTTGGCGACAGCTTCTCGAACAATGGCTCCACCTGGACACTCACATTGGCCTGCCCTAGGTGACATAAGCTCCGGCACGGGGGTGTGACGATGCTCGTTCAAAGGATTCTACGGGTTCTTGCTGTGGTGTGCGCGCTGCTGGCCACCTCCACCTTTGGAGACAACGCCCAGGCCGCAGGTGTGTGGGTGCCTCCAGGGTGGCGCGAGATGAATGTGCCGATGTGCCGAACGCCTACGCGGTATCCCGCGGACGGCGTGCCTGTGGCTGCGCTAAAGCCGCGGGCTAGTCTGTGCCACGTAGGGGTTTACGACGCGTACAAGGTGTTTTGGAACCCTCGCAACCTGAATCAGAAGCTGGTCCTGGACTTTGGACAGTTCGGCATTGACGACTACGGCCCTATCGACGGCGCTACGATGCATGTCATCAGCCGATTGCGCATCGCATTCTCCATCCCTGTTCGGTCAGGGGACCCGTACCCAGATAGGGGCGTGCTTCAGTCCAATGAACTGGTCTGCGAGACGCCAGCCATACTGTGCAACGGCGTTAGAGCGGACCTGTTCCTGCCCAAGTACGACTACTCGGTGGCGACGCGCATCCTGGACAGCATCCACTGACGGGGCGCGGTGCTTGTCTGCCCCTTAGCCCTTCGCGACTTCACCTAACGCGCAGACCCCGTCAACATGCCCTCGACAGCGCGGCGCGTCTCTTCGACCCCCTGCCTCGGATTGGGACGAATCTCACCCAGGTCCAAGGGCGGCCGCCCCAAGAAGCCGAAGGTCTCAACCCCATCGACGTCGGAGAGGTCTTTGCCGCAGTATCGGCACGTGCCGTCGAGCAGCATGGCCTCGTCGTTGCCGCCCCCGCACGCAGGGCACCGGCGGAACACGCCCCGGCTGAAGAGCACCCTGCGCTGGATCAGGTCTCGCACCAGCGTCTCGACGGTGTCGACCGGAAGTTCTACAGCCCAAGATGCCTCCAGCACGGAGAATCTGTAGCGGCTTGCCTGCCGCATTCGCTCAAGCCATTCAGGAAAGGTCTCGTCGGTCAGCGCTCCACCCCCAAGGACACGGAAAGCGGGCGCGGGTATCGCCCACGCCCGCAGTGGCTGGCTAGGCTCGATTCCTGTGCCCACGACTCCTGAGCCGCTCCATGAGGTCAGAGAAGTCGCCCTTCGTGAAACCGGGGCGTACCGCATAGCCGTGCGCCCGCATCCAGGCAAGCTGCTTCTCCGATGCCGGGTCTTGCCGCCATGGGGCGTTCGGGTCGTTCAGGTTGCGGTCGCGGAACGCCTGCCGGATCATCTCCTGCGCTTCGCCGCGCGTAGTCCCCCGTGGAGCCGCGATATTGAACTCGCGCCTCAGGAGGTCAATCTGCGCGTCGGAGGCAGGCTTCTTCAACCAGGCAGCGTCGCGGGCCGCGTAGCCCTCGAGCTGGTTGGCCCGCACGTAGTCTTCGGCGACACCCTGCGCGTAGCTGACCGGCAGCGGCCGATCCGTAAGAGGGCGCAGCTCGCGCCCCTGCCTCAGCGTGACGGTCCACAGGTCTCCCTCGACCTCATCGAGGTTGATCTCTTGGCCGGGGCCGGCCTCCAGGATCATGCGGTTGCGTTCGATCCGCCAGCGGAACTTCGAGCGAGCCAGCAGGTCGATCGTCGAGACGACGATCTGCACGCCCTCGCCGAGCTCTTCGGGCTCCTCCTTCTCGCCGCCCGCCATCCCGCCGTCCAGTCCGTCGGTCTTCCGGCCGTTCGCGAAGCTCGCATCGTCGCCGTCGAGGGTGCCGAGCGCGCAGATGTCATGAGCGTTGTCGCTCACGTCGACGACGAGGCAATAGTCCTTGCCGGGGTACGGGCGAAGGCCGCGGCCGGCCATCTGAATGTAGAGGCCGGTGGACTTCGTGGGTCGGGCCATGATGAGACAGGCGACGGAGGGCTCGTCCCAGCCTTCCGTTAGGACCGCGCAGTTCGAGAGCACGTCGATCTCGCCGTCGCGTAGCCGACGCAGGCGCTCTCGTCGCTCCTCGATCGGCAGCTCGCCGGAGACCCAGTCAGCTCGGAAGCCTCCGTCGCGGAACGCTTCGGCGAGGTGCTGGGCGTGAGCGATGTCCACCGTGAAGGCCACTGCCCTACGCCGCTCACCATGCTTGCGGTAGGCGTCCACGATCAGCTCGTTGCGTCGTGGTGTGTCGACCGCAAGGGAGAGGTCCCTGGCCTGGAAGTCGCCGCGCACCGTGCGGACCTTGTTCAGGTTTACCGACGTGCGAACT
>JAJZQK010000297.1 GCA_021847625.1 Chloroflexota bacterium | reverse complement strand
GCAGGGGCTGGCGGCTGTTATCGGCCGGCCCCTGCGAATGGACAATCGGATCCCCGCTTCCGCGGGGTGACCGGGTCTGCTGCTGTACCATGACCCGGGACCTGGGCGTAGGCAGCGGCCAGACAACAGGCGGTTGCTGCTGGCAGCCCTGATGCACGGCGTTCTGCTGGGGCCGTCAGCTGCTGGCCTATCGGCGCTGGCGGGCGGTGGCTCCCGCCGAGGCGGCGGACTCCGCCCTTCCCGCTCGTTTTGCCTCCGTTTCGGGCTGGCCCTCCTCACCGTGCTTGGCAGCCTTGGCGAGGTTCACGACCGATCTGATGAGGGACATGTGGGTGAACCCTTGGGGAAAGTTGCCGAGTGCGTCTCCGTTGTGCGGGTCGACCTCTTCGGAAAAGAGGCCGACGTCGTTGGCGTAGGAGACTGCCCTCTCGAAGAGGTCATGGGCTTCCTCTAGCCTCCCCCCCAGCGATAGGGCATCGACGAGCCAGAAGGTGCACATCAGGAACGCGCCCTCGCTGCCCGGCAACCCATCCGCGCCGTGGTAGCGGTCAACCAGGCCATCGCTCATTAGATTGGCTCTAATGGCGTCAACCGTGGACCTGACCTGCGAATCCGTCGCGGCGAGGAAGCCGACGCGAGGGATGGCGAGGGCGCTGGCGTCGAGGTCGGCGCCGCCGAAAGCCTGAACGAAGGCCTGCCGCTCGGGATTGAAGCCGGAGCTCAGTATGGCCCGCCGGATGTCCTCGCGTGTCTTCTTCCATTCCTCCACGGGCGCGGGCAGGCCGAACTCCCCGGCCAGCTCTATGCCACGGTCCAAGGCTACCCAGCACATCAGCCGCGAGTACACGAAGGGGCGCCGTTCTGCGCGCATCTCCCAGATTCCGTTGTCAGGTTCTTGCCATCTACTCGCCGCCTGCTCTACCAGGCGGCGAAGAAGGGTCCACTCGGTCTTGGGCACCCGACGCTTGGGGGGCGCTTCCGTCACGGAGCCTGGTTCGGACCCAGGGATGGCGCGCCGAAAGTGGATGTCGGCGGCGTTGAGCAGTTCGCCGTAAATATCGAGTTGCAGCTGCTTGGCCGCCGCGTTACCCAGGCGAACGGGTCGTGAGCACCGATAACCCTCCAAGTGCTCGAGCGTCTTCTCGGGAAGCCTGTGCCTACCGCCTATCGTGTACATTACCTGCGGGTGCTCGGTCGGATCGTCGTGCAGGGCGTCGCACAGCCACTGGAAGAAGTCGGTCTCTTCGTCGTCGTAGCCTATCGTCGAGAGGGCGTACAGGATCAGCGAGGCGTCGCGTAGCCAAGTGAATCGATAGTCCCAATTGCGTACACCGCCGATAGACTCGGGCAACGACGTGGTCGGGGCGGCAACCAAGGCCCCCGTCGGCTCGTAGATCAACATCTTCAGGGTGAGGGCGCTGCGCAGCACCTCGTCATAGTAGGGGCCCCGATACGTGCAGACCTTGGCCCATTGTTCCCAGTACTCGAGCGTGCGTGCCAATTGCTCGTCGCCGTCGGCCGGGCTGAGCGCTTCCTGCGCGTGATCGGGGTCGGTTGAACTGACCAATGCGAACCAGTAGCGTTCGCCCGCGTGCAGACGAAACGTCGCCCGAACTTCCCCCGCCCCCGTGATTTCGAGCGGAGTTGGCGTGCAGGCCAGGGTCATGTATTCGCCGCCCCTTTTGCCAATTGCCCCGCGGCCTGGCACATTGAGCAGGTTCGTCTGGCACCGCCCAAAGTCGAACGTTGGCTTGAGCGCCAGGTTGATATCCGTCTCGCCGCGCACGCCCTCCACGAGACGCAGAATGCGGTTCGACGTGCCGACGTCGTGCCCGTGGCGCGAGGTCTGGCGCCTGTGCAGGGGCATGAAGTCCGTCAGACGCACGGTGTAGTCACCGCCCGTGAACACGGTCTGGAGAACGTTCGATTTCGGCAAATAAGCCCGGTTGACCGAGAATGGCTCGGCGGGGCTCAGGCGGCAGTAGCCGCCCTTGTTTGCGTCGAGCAGACGAAAGAAGACCGCAGGCGCATCAAAGCGGAGGGGGCAGTACCAGTCGATTGATCCCCCTTTGGAAACGAGGGCCCCTGTATGGCAATCCCCGATCATGGCATACGCCTGGATCGGTTCGTACCCTTGGCAATGGTTAGTGTTGTCACTCATTCTTCTGGTTATCCCATCCTGCGGCCGTCGGGCTTGGAGTGGCAGAAGGTGGAGAGTCGAGCGGCGTCGACGCCGCCGGCCGGCGGCGGGGACCGGCAGCCACATCCTGGTGGCACGGCTCCTCATGAGGCAGAGGTGTCTCTTTTCAACCTGCCTGAGCCCCTTCTGCCGGGTTGCTCCTAGCCGATTCCCGCAGACCGTTTGTCGAATACTGGAGAAGGTCGGCGATGGCGCTAGCGGTGAAGACGCTCGCGACCAGGCGAGTGACCCGCGGCGCCAGCACCATGCCATATATGAAGGCGGTGGCGACCCACTGGCCGATCGATAGCGGGTGGGTCAGCAGTTCGCCGATCTCGCGCTGGAGGCCCGAGCCGCGCGGTTCCTCCTCTACCTCGCCCGCCTCATTCGGCGGTCCTACCAGTCGGGTGAATGGCGCTCGCAGGAACGCCGTCACCTCGTCCTTGGCCAGCAGACGACTCAGGCGGTAGGTGGCGACCCCTGCTAGTACGAGGTCGCGCGTTCTGATCTCCCTGGGGATGGCCCGACCCGTCGCCCTGATGGCAACTAGAAAGGCCACAAACGACAGGTTGAACAGCCCGACCAAGACGGTGGCGGCGGCCACCGGTCGCAGATCACGGCGGTAGCCGGAGTATAGCCTAGTTACGATATCCATATCCTTGCCCCTGCGCGGGATTGCTCTGTCCTCTCTACTCTTGAGTCTTCGACTGTCTCTGCTCGGCTAAGTAGCCCGACGTAGTTGTTGCTGCCCGGGGTGCTCGCTACCGGGAGGGCCAGTGGAGCCTCTGCCGGCATCCCTGTCATCCCCGCGCAAGCGGGGATCCAACGTTATCTGTAGGGGCGAACGGCGTTCGCCCTCTGGCCGCCCACCGGATGGATTCCCGCTTCCGCGGGAATGACGGAACCGGCCGGCCGTGCAGCAAGGATAAGGCCGGACTATCTAGCAGGACGGACCACCTGGCGTCCGCCAAGCCTGCGGCTTGCCCTGTAACCATGACACCGCTTCTCCCGGCAGCGAATCCACCGGCGCGTTGCGCACCGTGCACTGCGGGAGCGATCGCAGGAAGGCCGCGCCGTAGGACTTCGTATAGAGCCTGCGGTCGAGGACAACGACGACGCCGCGGTCGGTCCGGCTGCGGATCAGCCTGCCGAAGCCCTGCTTGAACCGCAGGACCGCCTGGGGGATGCCGTATTCGTTGAACGGGTCGGCGAAGGTTTCGCTTCGCGCCGCGAAGACGGGCTCGCTCGGCACCGCGAACGGCAGCTTGGCGATCACGAGCACGCTCAGGGCATCGCCCACCACGTCTACGCCCTCCCAGAAGCTCGCGCTGCCCAGGAGAACGGTACGAGGGTTGCTGCGGAAGGTGCGGAGTAGCTGCCTGCGCGAGGTTCCCTCGACGCGCTGGGCGAGTACCAGTATCTCTTCCTGCTGCAGCGGTCGGCGGATGGCATGGAAGGTGGCGGCCAGCTGGCTATGGGAGGTGAACAAGATGAGGGCCCGACCATCCGTCGCCAGGCATAGGTCGACGATCGCTCGTTCCACCGCTTTCTGGTGTCCCGGCGCTCCCGGTTCCGGGATCCCCTGGGGCACGAACAATAGGGTTGAGTTCTTGTAGTCGAAAGGCGAATCGACAATCGCGCTGTCGGACCCCTGCAAGCCCAACCGCCCGGCCACGTAGTCGAAGCTACCGGAGATGCTCATCGTTGCCGAGGTGAGTATCACCGCCTCCTTCTTCTCGAAGAGGTTCTGCTGCAGCATGTCTCCCACGTGCAGCGGGGCCGACCGCAGGCTGGCCAAACCCGCCGCGCTCCTGGCCGAATTCTCCGCCCACTGGACGGCCGTCGGGTCGGACGTGGCGACGATGCTGGTGCCGACCTCGCGGAGCGTTTGGGAACGGATCAGCACTCCGTCCAGGTCCTGGACTAGGCGCTCCCCATCCGGCAGGCCCTCGATGACGAGGGCGGAGGTCATCGTGGCCAGCTTGCGGATCTCGTTTTCTAGGCCCATCAGGCGCAACTGGACCGTCTCCCAGCCATCCTCGACCTCGCCCCAGCCCGCCTGGCAACGGGCTACGTTCGTGAGCCGCAGCCGCTTCGCATACTCCCTGGCATCGGGGCTGCAGTTGTCGATGTAGGCGCCGAGCCGTTGGGCGAACTCGCGGCAGGCCAACCTCGCCTCGTCGACCAGGGCATGGGCCTTCGCGACAACCGGTTCAAAGTCCCGTGTCGCTCCCGTGGGAAGGCCGGGCGAGCGAACCGCGCTGTAGAGGTCCCCCAGTAGGCCGACCCGGCCCCCGGCCGTGCTCTCCCGACTGACGTCGTCGAGGAGGCCTTCGAGCTCGCGTCTACCTACCGTCTTGCCTAGTTGCTCGGTCGCCACGTCCTCGAGGTTGTGGGCCTCGTCGACGATCAGGTAGTTGTAGTCGGGTAGGACGCCGGGCGAATCGCCGAGCTCAGAGAGTAGCAGGGCGTGGTTCACGACGATGACGTGCGAACCCGCCGCGCGCCAGCGAGCCCGGTAGAGGAAGCACGTCCGTTTGCGGTGGAACGGGCATTTGGCGCCAAGACAGTGCTCGCCGTCGGCGGCGATACGAGGCCAGATCGCCCTCTCTCCGGCCGTCAGCGAAATCTCCGCGCGATCGCCCGTTGTCGTGGCCGGCAGCCAGACGAGCACCTTGACCAGCGCCCCCACCTCGTCGGTGGTTAGCGACTGGCGCCGTCGCTCGATGCCGTAGCGGCGCAGGCAAAGGTAGTTGCTGCGGCCCTTGACCAAAGCCGCCTTGAACGGGAACGGGAGCATGCGCTGGAGGTCGGGGATGTCCTTGTTGAACAACTGGTCCTGGAGGTTGATGGTCTTCGTGGAGATGACGACGTGCTGATTGTTGTCGGCGGCGAACTTCGCGGCTGGCAGCAGATAGGCGAGCGATTTACCCGTCCCCGTCCCCGCCTCGACGATCAGGTGCCGCTGCTTGTTGATCGCGTCGGCGACCTTTCGCAGCATGTCGACCTGCTGGGTGCGGTGCTCGTATTTGTCGAACGACCTGGCGATGAGGCCGCCGGGGTTCAACATGGCGGCCAGCTCCTCGACGTCCGTCTCTCGCCGCGGGTAGGCCGGTTCCAGTGGTTCGACGG
>JAJZQK010000296.1 GCA_021847625.1 Chloroflexota bacterium | reverse complement strand
TGTCGCCGGCCTGGGAGGGGCCGGCCGAGGGCACGGCCCTGGTCTTCCTGCCCCGCTTCCCCGAATTCCGCTCCGGCGATACGGTGACGCTCACCGGCGACCTGGAGACGCCCCCGGACTTTGCCGCTTTCTCCTACCGCGCCTACCTCGCCCGCCGGGGCATCTACTCTTTGCTGCGCTATCCGCGGGCCCGGCTCGTCTCGCGAACAGAGGACGAAGGGCCCCTGGCAATCATTGCCGGCGTTCGCGGCCGGCTGCATGAATCGATTGCCCGCATCCTGCCCGAGCCGCAGGGTGCCCTTGCCGGGGGGCTTCTTCTGGGAGCGCGCACCCGTATACCCGACGACGTGGTGGCGGCCTTCCAAACGACGGGAACCAGCCATATTCTCGCCATCAGCGGCCTGCACGTGTCCATCGTCGTCGGACTGGTTGGCGGTTTGAGCGCCCGCCTTTTCGGTCGACGGAAACTGCTCTCGGCGGCCGTGACGGCGCTGGCAATCGTCGGCTACGCCCTTCTGGCCGGGGCGGGGCCGTCGGTGCAGCGGGCGGCCGTGATGGGCATCTTAGCGCTCCTCGCCACCCAGCTGGGCCGGCCGCGGGATGGCTTGGTGGGCCTGGCCTTTGCCTGCCTTCTACTGACGGCCATCCACCCGCAGACCTTGCTGGAGGTTGGTTTCCAGCTCTCCGCCCTGGCGACGGCGGGCTTGATCGTCCTCGCCCCTCGCTTGCGGGCTTTCTTCGGCCGGTTGCCCGATTGGATTGCCGCCACGTCGAGCGTGACGTTGGCAGCCCAGCTGGCCGTGCTGCCGGTGGTCGTTATCAACTTCCGGCAGCTATCCCTCGTCTCCCTCTTCACGAACGTGCTGGCCGTGCCCGTGCTGCCCGGGGCTCTGGAGTGGAGCGCCGTGGCGGCCGTGGCGGGGTTGGTGTGGGCGCCCATTGGAACGGCCTGCGGCTGGGTAGCCTGGGCCTACCTCTCGGCGCTCGTCTGGCTCGTGGAGAACGCGGCGCGCTTTCCCTACGCGGCGATTGCCGTGGATGCGCCCCACCCCGCGTTGGCCTGGCTGTACTACGCGGGCATTCTGGTGGGCCTCTATGGCAGATGGCCGGACCTCAGCCCTGTACGCGGCGCAGCCTCCCGCTTTGCCGGCTACGTGCCGTCCGGGCGAGTCCTGACGGCTCTGGCGGTCGCCGCCGCCATCGTCGCCGCTGCCTTGTGGCAAAGCCGGGGCGACGGTCTTCACGTGACCGTGCTCGACGTGGGCCAGGGAGACGCCATGCTCATCCAAACCGCGGCGGGTCGGCGGGTTCTGGTGGACGGCGGTCCCGACGGGGTGGTCACGGCCAACGCGCTGGGGAGGAGGCTGCCCTTTTGGGATAAGTCCTTGGACCTGGTCGTCCTCACTCACGCGCACGACGACCATCTGGTTGGCCTGCTGGACGTGGTACGAGACTGGCAGGTCCGGGAGGTGATGGTGGGCCGGCCGCCGCAGAATCAGTCACTCGCGTATCAGGAATGGACCGGGTTGCTAGACGCTCGGGGCATCAAGGTCACTCAAGCCCGGACCGGCCAGGAGATAGGCCTCGGGGATGGCGCTCGCCTTCGCGTGGTCCACGCGGGCGAGGTCTGGGATGGCGACGACGCCTCCCTGAACGACAGCTCGCTGGTGCTGTATCTCGAGAAAGGCGCGTCGGTCGTCGCCCTGATGGGCGACGCCGGTCCCCAGGTGCAGCAGTGGCTGGTGGAGAAAGGACACGTGGGGCGAGTCTCCGTACTCAAGGTGCCTCACCACGGGGCGGCGGACGCGCTCGATGCGCAGTTCCTGGAAGCCGCCGCCCCGCAGGCGGCGGTCATCTCGGTGGGAGCGGAGAATCGGTTCGGCCACCCGGACGCCGAGGCGCTGAATCTACTGGGCTCCGCCGCCGTCTACCGGACGGACGTGCACGGTTCCGTCGACATCATGCTGGCCGACACCGGTGTCCACGTCGTGCCCTCTCGCTAGGCGGGCCATGAGGCCCGGCTCCTTCTTGTTCACCCCCTGGAATCTGCCGCCTGCTCAGGACCCGGGCTGTCTTGACGGCGATTAGTTAACGGGCTACAATAATTACGAGGTAAATTACCTAAGAATCTTCTCTGGAGGATGGCGAAGATGGCGTATGTGATCACTGGCCTTTGCACTAAGGACGCGGCATGCGTCGACGCGTGTCCCGTCGATGCCATACACCCACGGACCGATGAGGCGGAGTTCGACACTGTCGAGCAGCTGTTCATCGACCCCGACGCTTGCATTGATTGCGGGGCCTGCCAGTCGGCGTGCCCCTCCGAGGCGATCTTCGGCCCGGGCGAGTTGCCAGCGGAGTGGGCGGAATCAGAGCAGAAGAACGCGGGGTACTACCAGAAGTAGTCCGCCGACTCCCGTCGCTCCAGACCAGAGAAGCGAGGGAAGGATCTCAGTCACGCCGGAAGGAGATTCCGCCCGCGGCGGCTCGGAACGGTAGGAGCTTTCTCCCGCACATCTTAGCCGGCCACCGATTAGTGGCCGGCTTTGCGCGTGGTTCTGTCTGTGACGAAGAGCATGCAGCGGGGGTTGTCAACCAACTTTGGGCGGAGCGCCGGCAGTCCGGGGGAAGGCTGGCCGGGCCGGGCCGGCGATGGCCTCCAGTGGCCGCGTCTGCGTGGCAAGCAGGGTTTCGCGGATGCGCAGGGCAAGGTGCAGCGAGAGCCTGGTTTCGGGGTCGTCGAGGTCGAGCCCCGTGATCTCCCGTATGCGGTGGAGCCGGTAGAGAAATGTGTTGCGGTGCAGATGCATGCGTTCGGCGGCTTCCGTTGGGCTGTTGCGGGCGGCGAAGTAGGCCGCCAACGTACTAAGGAGCTCGGCGTTGTTGCGCCGGTCGTAATCGATGACTCTGCCTAGCATCTCGTCGTGGAACGCCTGCAACTCTTCCCTCGCTTTGATGTTGAAGAGAAGCCGGTAGAGGCCGAGTTCGCCGAAGTAGACGGTCCGCCCGCCCCCGAACACCAGCATGCCGAGCAGCAGGGCCTGCTCCGCCTCCTGGTGCGCCGTGCGCAAGCCCTCCAGCCCGCCGTAGAGTCGTCCCAAACCGACGCACACCGGTTGGCGGCCCAGGCGAGAGGCGACTGCCGACCGCAGGCTCTCGGCCATCTTCTTGAGCGCGGCCTCCGAGAGCGTGTCCTCCAGCGGATAGAGAACCGCTACGCTAGGACCCCGTGCCCGCAGCGGGGCCTTGATCCGCAGATGGCTGACTTCACGCTCGACCGCCCCGAGAAGCGCCGTTGCTTCCCCCTCCGGCCCGCCCTCGGCGGTCTGGAAGACGAGCGCCGCGTGGGGAGCGGCCAGGTCGTAGCCCAGGCGGAGCGCCCGTTCGCGCACCGCTTCGAGGTCGCCGCCGTTGCCGGCTAGCAGCTCATCGAGAACGCCGATCTGCAGCTGGTCCTGGGCATCCATCGCCGCGTGTTGCCTAGCCAGCTCGATGGCACAGGCGGCGGCACCCCGGGCGACGGCCACCCGCTCGACCTCGCCGAAGCGGCTCGCCTTGCCGATGAGGGAGAGAAAGCCGCCGACCCTGTTTCGGGAGACGATAGGCGCGACGAGCCTGGCCAGGGACTGGCCCGGCAGGTCCATCTCTGCCACCGGGGGGTCCGAGGCGCTGAGCACGAGCCCTGCGAACCAGGCCGTCAGTTCGTTTGCCCTATCCGCTAGGAGTCCGGACGCTTCCTGACGCGACAACCGTCCCTCGCGAGGGGAGGCGAAGACCTGCAGCTGACCGGCGGCGTCTTCCATAGCTACCGGCTTGCCCACGATCTGGGCGAGCCTCTCCACGATGGCCGTCAACCCGCGGCCTTCTATAGCCAGCTCGGTAAGCTGCCGGTAAGCGTCCTGGGCTCGGCGGTATAGGTCCGCCTGGCTTTCCATGATCACGCGCATCGTGCGCTGCTCCACCTCTCCGAGCCTGCTGCCGGGTGGCAGGCTGATCAGGGGGAGAGCAAGACGGTCGGCGGTGGCCCGGGCGTCCTCGTCTTCCTCGCCCAAGATGGCCACCGCCGACGCGCCCAACTCGTCGAGGTGCGTAATCACCGCTGCCAGGGTGAGGTTCTCGTCAAGGGAATAAAGCGAATGGAGAGCGACGAAGGCAACTTCGCCGCCCTCCAGAGTATCGAATCCGGGCGGACGGGGACTAAGCCTGGTGGTGGAGTGCACCTCGCGCCCCAGGCCCGACCCCCCGGCGATCAGTCTGCTACCGGGCGGCAGCGCTATCTGCCAAGTCTCCTCGACGGTAGCCATGGGCAGTCTCCGCTCTAGAATATCTCCAAGTACCGGTCGAGTTCCCAGCTGCTCACGAACATGCGGTACTCGTCCCACTCCTGGCGCTTCGCCGCCATGAAGCGGCTGTAGACATGCTCGCCGAGCGCCTCCTGGACGACTTCGTCTCGCTCCATCTCGTCGAGCGCCTCGCCCAGGCTGCCCGGCAGCACCTGTACGTTACGGCGCTTGAGTTCGGCCGCATCGAAATGGTACAGGTTCTCCTCGACGGGGGCCGGCAGGGACAGCTTTCGCTTGATTCCATCCAGGCCGCACTTCAGCATAACGGCGAAGGCGAGGTAGGGGTTGCAGCTCGGATCCGGGCAGCGCAGCTCCAGGCGCGTGGCCTGCAGCTTGCCTTTGGTCACCTGCGGCACCCTGATCAGGGCCGACCGATTAACACGGGCCCAGCTGATGTAGACTGGGGCCTCGTAGCCGGGAACCAGACGCTTGTAGGAATTGACGAGCGGGGCCAAGACCGCGCTCATGCCGCGGGCATGTTGAAGCTGACCGGCGATGAAGTGCTTGGCGACCTCGGTAAGGCCGTACTCGTCCTGCGGGTCGGCAAAGGCGTTCTGTCCGCTGTCCAAATGGTTGAAGCTTTGGTGCACGTGCATACCAGAACCGTTGATGCCGAAGATAGGCTTGGGCATGAACGTGGCATGCAGGCCATGCTGCTGGGCGATGGCCTTGAGCGTGAACTTCAGAGTAACCGCGTTGTCCGCGGACAACAGCGCATTGTCGTATTGGAAGTCGATCTCGTGCTGCCCCATCGCCACCTCGTGGTGCGCCGTTTCGACCTTGATGCCCAGGCCGTTCAGGGCGATGACCATCTCCTTGCGCACATGGGCGGCGAGGTCGGTGGAGAGGTCGAAGTAGCTGGCGCGGTCGTGGGGCAAGGGGGCCATCTTGCCGTTGTCGCCTGGCGTAAAGAGGAAGAACTCCAGCTCGGGGCCGGTGTTGAAGTCGTAGCCCATCTCCGTGGCCTCGTCCAGC
>JAJZQK010000295.1 GCA_021847625.1 Chloroflexota bacterium | reverse complement strand
CCGATCTAGGTGAACACAGCATCGCAGGCAGCCTCGTATTTCAGGATGTCTCGTGAAGAGGCTATCCCTCGCGTCAGCCAGGTCATGTCCACAACGCAGCGGACGGTGCGCCATCCCTCCTTCGTCGCCTGGGCGATGAAAGTCTGATGAGCAGAGACCATATGGTAAGGATCGAAACGCCCGTTGTTAAGAAAAGCGTCCTTCTCCGTTATGAAAGATACTTGGTCGGAGGCTAATGCGCGTCGTAACCTCGGCCCACCTTTCTCCAGCAAGGCCTTCACTTCGGCCGCCGTGCTGGCAGGACCGGCCCAGAAGCACTTGTCTTCGCTCGTTAGACCGCTCTTCAGCAGGGACTGGGTGACGCTCATGGCCTCATCTGCCTGATTATACAGCTGGCAGATATGCGAGCCGGGCGTCACTTCTTCCCTCTTGCCTGCAACCTGGATGTGCACGTCTTCCCCCCTTTCTGTCTACCGTTTAGCCGACGACCATCATCTTCTCCGCCGCAGAAAGAAGCTCGACGCCGCTTTCACGGATCACCCCTAGGTCCTCCAGCCGGACCCCACCCCACCCCTCAAGATAGACGCCCGGCTCAAAAGTCACTACCATACCTGGTTTCAGTACGTCTCTCGATTCCCTTGCTAGCCTTGGCCCTTCGTGGACGACGAGGCCCACCCCGTGGCCGAGGCTGTGGCCAAAACCAGGCCCGTAGCCGGCCTCGGCGATGATGTCGCGGGCTATGGCATCAACCTCCCCGCCGGACATCCCCGGCCGGCAGCCGCGGAGTGCCCCCTGTTGCGCTCTGTACACCAATTCCCAGATCTCACGAAGCTTCGGGTCTGCCTCGCCGAGGGCGAAGGTTCGCGTGAGGTCGGAGCAGTACCCCTCCAACTGCGCACCTATGTCGATCCAGATCGGTTCCCCGGCCTTCAGACGCCGGCCAGTAGGATGGGAGTGCGGGATTGATGTCTCCGGTCCCGAGCCGAAGCCTACCTCGAAGGCCATCGCCTCCGCGCCGGCCTCACGCATGTACTTCTCCGCTTCCCAGGCCAGCTCGCGGCCGGTTATGCCGGGGCGCGCCGTGGCCACTACGTGGGCGAGCGCCCCGTCCGTGATCGCCGCCGCTCGGCGGATCTTGGCGATCTCGTCCTCGCCCTTGACGGCGCGCTGCTCTTCGACCCAGCCTTCGATGGAGACCAGTTCACAACCCTCCGGGACCTGGGACGCGAGGTCGAGGTATGCCGTGTGCGTCAGATGGCTGCCCTCGCAGGCCAGACGCCGCCAGCCGGCCGTCCGCGCCATTTCCCCAACCTTCTCCGACGGCTTCGCGCCCACCTGGACGACGTCGAAAGCAGGGCACTCGTGCCGAGCCTGTTCGAGCGACAGGAAGCCCACCAGGATCGACGCCTCGCTCTGCGTGATGAGCAGCCAGCCTGCCGTTCCGCCGCCCGGCGAGTCCTTGCCCGTGAAGCCGGACAGGTAGTACCGATTGTACGGCTGGCTTATCAGGATGACGTCGACCTCGTTGTCCGCCATCCGTCGGCGTAGGCTTTCGAGTCGGTTGCTCACGGCCTCTCCCTCGCTGCTTCTGCCACTAACTGGGCAAGCAAATCCAGGGCTGCCAGATATCCCCTCCAGCCGAACCCTGCGATTTGGCCCCTTGCTACCGGCGCAATGACGGAATGGTGGCGCCATTCCTCCGCCCGCGCGTAGATGTTGGATAAGTGTACTTCCACGATGGGGATTTCCAGGGCTGCCAGGGCGTCACGCAAGGACAGCCCGTAGTGGGTGAGGGCGCCGGGGTTGACAATCAGCCCATCGGCCGAGGGGGCCTGCTCCTGTATGAAGTCGATGAGCGCGCCCTCCGAGTTTGATTGGTAGCTACTCACTTCCCAGCCCAACTCCTGCGCACGGCTGTCAATGATGAGGGTGATTTGGTCAAGCGTCGTCGTCCCGTAGATGGTGGGCTGACGCTGGCCCAGAAGGTTGAGGTTCGGGCCGTGCACGATTAGAGCACGCATGGTGTTCTTACCCCTGTATGTCAATCGTTCGCGGTCGTTACGAAAGACGAATCGCCTTCGCTACAATCGCCATCTCTTGCATTGGCGTATGACGGCAGCCTTGCCGTCCCCAGTAACTGGCGGATTGCCCGGCTAGTTGCTCCGCCCTCGCGGAGGTGCACTGCGCAAGCGATCCGCAGGTCGGAGGGCCTCACCCTCAAGCCGATCCTCGTTCCACGACGAGCGATGATCTGCTCCACGGCTCTCGGCGTCAGACTCCGGCCGCGATGGCTCACGAAAATGGCTCGTTCCTGCCGTTGAGCCACCAGGGCGGGGCGACTCAAGCCGAGATACGCACTCAGAGCCTCTGCCGCCGGCGAGCCCAGAAAGGCCGGCCGCGCCTGGCCGCTGGGACCCCAGCGCAGCAGTCGCTGCTTTACCAAGTCGACCTGCCCCACCTCGAGCTCGACTAGCTCGGTCACCTTGAGCCCCGTGGCATAGAGCACCGCCAGCAGCGCTCTGTCCCGCAGCCCCAGCGGCGAGTCATCCGCCGCTGCTATGAGCCTGGCGACCTCTTCGCGTGACAGAGCCGCTACCTTCGTCGGCGTCGCCCTCGGCAAACGTACGCCGGCAAAAGGATCTGCCTCCGGGTCGTCTGCATGCCCATGGAAGTGCAGGAAGGTGCGGACCTCACTTGCTCTTCGGATGATGCTTGCCGACGTTGTGCCCCTTGCCCGCAAGGAACTCAGCCACCGGCGGACTAGCGGCCGCGTCACCGCGCCGCATGAGTGTGCGGCGTTCTGCCGCATGAACGCGGTGAACTCCTCCAGGTCCCGGCGATAGTTGGCCCACGTTCGATCGCTCAGTGTGTGGCGAGCGGCGTCGAGGTACTCACGGAGCTCCGCCGCGAGCGGGTCTGCTTGCTGTGTGAGCTCCGTGCTCATCCCGTCGGCTGGGGCCCTAGCCCCGTGCCGCCGCCTTCGGTTGCTCGTGGCCTTCGACGTGCCCGCAGGCGGTGCACGTGTTTCCCTTCCTCTCGTCGGCGACCATTAGGCCGCCGCAGACGGGGCAGGGCTCAGTCACCGGCCGCTTCCAGGTGGCGAAGTGACAATTGGGATAGTTCGAGCACCCGTAGAAGATGCGCCCCCGCCGCGTGCGGCGTTCGATAATCTCCCCCCCACATTCGGGGCACTTCGCGCCTGTGGGAGTCACCAGGGGTTTGGAGTTGCGGCACTCGGGATACCCACTGCAGGCGATGAAGCGCCCGAAGCGTCCCCGCTTGATGACCATCGGCCTGCCGCAGACGTCGCAGTCAATCCCCGCTGGCTCCGGCTTGATCTCGACGCTCTCCATCTGGTGCTCGGCCTTGTTCAGGTCCTCGGCGAACGGACCGTAGAAGTCCCTGAGCACGCCGACCCACGCCCTTTCTCCGCGCGCCACCTCGTCTAGCTCCTCCTCCATCCCGGCCGTGAAGCTGACGTCGACGACGTCCGGGAAGTGCTTGACGAGCAAGTCGTTGACGATGAAGCCAAGCTCCGTCGGCGCCAGTTGCTTGCCCGTGCGTTCGATATAGCCGCGATCTTGGATCGTGGACAGAGTAGGTGCGTAGGTGCTCGGTCGGCCGATGCCATGTTCCTCCAAGGCCTTCACCAGGGTAGCCTCGGTATAGCGTGGCGGTGGCTGCGTGAAGTGCTGCTCTGGCAGCAGTTGGATGAGGTCTACTTCCTCTCCTTCCTTGAGCACAGGTAAGCGTGGTCCGGTTTCGTCCTCGGACGTGTCACCCTCGTCGCGACCCTCGGTGTAGACCGTGGTGAAGCCCGGGAACTTGATGACCGACCCCGCGGCCCGGAATATGTGGGTATGATCGGTCAGGCTCGGCCCGGCGCCCACGTCGACGGTGGTCGTCTCGATCTGGGCCGAGGCCATCTGACAGGCCACCATCCGCTGCCAGATCAGCTTGTAGAGCCGGTACTGGTCGCTCGTAAGTCTGCTACGCAGCACTTCCGGCTCGTGCCTAGTCGCCGTCGGCCGGATGGCCTCGTGCGCTTCCTGGGCACCCTTGGCCCGGCTCTTGTACACGCGGGGGCTCGCGGGCACGTACTCCGGCCCATAGCGACCCCGTATGTACTCGCGGGTCTCCTCGAGCGCACTGACCGCCAAGTTCGTGGAGTCGGTGCGCATATAGGTGATGAGGCCCACGCTACCTTCCGACTCAATCGGCAGGCCTTCGTAGAGCTGCTGGGCCACGGCCATGGTTCGTTTCGCCGTGAAGCCTAGCTTGCGTGAAGCTTCCTGCTGCAACGTGCTCGTCGTGAACGGAGGTGCGGGGTTGCGCTGCGTATCGCGCTTGCGCAGCTCCGTAACCACGTAGCGGGCGCCCTGCAACTCGGCGAGGACGCTGCTGGTCTCTTCCTGGTTGTTGAGCTCCGCCTTCTCCCCGCGTACGGAGCGCAGCTTCGCCTTGAAGCGGGGCGCGCGCGTGCCTCGCACGGGCCGCTTCGCCAGTTCGGCCTCGAGCGTCCAGTATTCGCGCGGCAGAAACTGTTGAATCTCTCGCTCGCGTTCGACGACCAGACGTACGGCGACCGACTGTACCCTGCCGGCCGAGAGTCCCTTCTTGCTCATCTTGCGGCGCAGAAGGGGACTAAGGTTGTAACCTACCAACCGGTCGAGAACGCGCCTCGCCTGCTGGGCATTGACTAGGTCCTGGTTGATCTCCCGCGGGTGTGCGAACGCATCGGCAATGGCATCCTTGGTGATCTCGTGGAACTCGACCCGCTGCACCGGCGTGTCCTTCACGTTGAGGGCTGCTAGGAGGTGCCAGGAGATTGCCTCGCCTTCCCGGTCCGGGTCTGTGGCGAGGTAGATGGAACTGGCTCCTTTCGCCTGTTCCTTAAGCTGCTTTACGATCTCCTTCTTCTTGGTCGGGACAACGTAGCGGGGCGCAAAGTCTTGCTCTACGTCTACTCCCAGCCGGTTGGCGGGTAAGTCGCGGACGTGACCCACCGATGCCCGGACTTCGTAGCCGGACCCCAGGAATCGGCCCACGGTGCGAGCCTTAGCTGGGGATTCGACAATGACAAGTTTCTTACCGCCCATCTATGTTAGAAAGACTCCTTTAATATCGGACTGGATCGCTGCAACGCATACGAAGCCAATCATAGTCAGTTCGTCGTGCAGCGTCAACCGCGGCCCACGCCCCTGAGCGCTGTCACGGTTGAGGTTGTCTCCATACCATGATCGTGGCGATGATGACAACTCTTAGCGGCACCCCGATGCTGCTCCCTATTCTACTGCCTGTCAGAGCACAGCTCAAGGTCTGAATTGCGGAGGGGTG
>JAJZQK010000294.1 GCA_021847625.1 Chloroflexota bacterium | reverse complement strand
GCCATGGTGAGGGACTTCCCCGAGCCCTGCGTGTGCCAGACGACGCCGCCCCGCCGGTCGCCCTCGGGCCGGGAGGCGGCCACCGTCGTCGCCACGGCCCTGTTCACGGCGTGGAACTGGTGGTAGGCGGCCATCTTCTTGAGCAGCACGCCCCCGCCCACGTCCTCGAAGACGACGAAGTGGCGCAGAAGGTCGAGGAAGCGGTCCTTGGCGAAGACACCGCGCAGCAGCACCTCCAGCTGGAGCAAGGATGCCGGGGCCACCTCTTCTCCTTCTACGGTGCGCCACGGCATGAAGCGCTCCTTGTCGGCGGTGAGGGTGCCGAGGCGAGCCTCCAAGCCGTCGGAGATGACCAGCGCCTCGTTGTAGGCGAAGAGGGCCGGGATCTGCTGCTTGTAGGTCTGCAGCTGGTTGAAGGCGGTCCAGATGGTGGCGTTCTCGTCGGCGGGGTTCTTGAGCTCGACCACGGCCAAGGGCAGCCCGTTGACGAAGACGACGACATCCGCCCGGCGGTTGTGCTGGCCCTCGATGACCGTGAACTGGTTGACGGCCAGCCAGTCGTTGTTCGCGGGGTCGGCGAAGTCCACGAGGCGGGCGCGGTCGCCGGCGATGGTGCCGTCCCGGCGGCGGTACTCCACCTCCACGCCCTCGACCAGCATGCGGTGGAAGGCGCGGTTGTTCGAGACCAGAGAGGGCGACTGGGGGCGGCTGACCTTGCGCAGCGCCTCCTCGCGGGCCTCCGGGGGGATGCTGGGGTTGAGGCGGGCCAGCGCCTGGCGCAAGCGGCCGGTGAGCAGCATCTCGCCGAAGGAGCCCCGCTCGGCGGCCGGCTCCCCCGGGGCGATGGCGCCGCCCGGGAGGACGGCATAGCCCAGGGAGGATAGCCAGTCGAGGGTTAGGCTCTCGACCGCGAATTCCGTCATTGCCACGGTTGGCATTGGCTGCACCTCCTGTTTAAGAGAACAGCACGGTTGGCGAACGGTTGGGCGCGGAAACCGCGCCCCTATGGTCACGAAAGGCCCGTCTTCGCCCCCGGCTGGCCGTCCACGGGGCCACGGGTGATTACGTAGCGGATGGTCCGCGAACGGCTTTGTAGGGGCCGTCCGCCTCGGGCAGACCGGCCCTTTGGGCGCGGAAACCGCGCCCCTACAAGGATGGTCCTCCGGTCTTGGCGCCGTCCGGTATCGGCACGCGTGCCCGCCGTTTGCATGTGTATCCGTATCTGCTCGACCTACCGTTCGTGTTCGTGGGAGCTGGGTCGGGCTGCCAGGCGTGCCATCCCGTTCCCGACGGCCCCGGCCGATGGTCCCGCCCACCCTGCCCCCGTACGACGGGCCTGTAGGGGCGCGGTCACCGCGCCCGATCCTCGGCGGGCCATCACCTAATCGGTTGGTTGACGACTAGCCGTGCCTGGCCCCCCGCGAACGGAAGGCCGGATTCTCGCGATCCAACGCCCAGCGCGGCGGATTGGTCATTATGTATTCGCGAATCCGGTTGAGCTCCTCGTCGTTTCGGACGACATGCTCGTAGTAATTGCGCTGCCAAACCCGGAGGCCAGGCGTTCCCCGGGCGGCGTTGATACTCTTTGTTGATTGGTACTTCAGGTAGGCGACAACCCGCGCCAACGACACACCCGTGGGCGGCGCAGCCGCCTCGATCCCGGACGATGGCGCGCCCTGCCGGGGCGAGGGCGCGGAGACCGCGCCCCTACAGGCCGGCTCGATGACGACGACCCCGTGAATGTGGTTCGGCATCAACACGAACGCGTCCAGGGTCAGGCCGGTGAATCGACGTTCCAACCCTTCCCACGTCGCCCGGACGATCCTGCCGGCCTCCTCCGCGACGAGCACCCCGTCGCCGGCGATATTCCCGAAGACCGCCTCCCCACCCTGCGCGACGACGGTGATGAAGTATGCGCCCGGCCCTCCGTAGTCGTGTGCGGGCAGGCGCACCGAGCAGCGGTGCCCACGGGCGACTGGATTCATCGCGGGCACGGCTGGTAGGGCCAGTCCAAGGCTCGTCGCCGAGAATTGCCTACCACTCCCTACTCCTCACTTCACGTTAGTGCTGCCCCCGCACCGGGGCCTTGTCATCCTCACATTGCGGCTCGTACCACCAGAAGTTCATGGGGTTGGTGGGGTCGGGCGTCCACAGCATCTTCCGCGTGTCTAGACTGACGCCGAGCTTCTGTCCTTTGCACATCTCGTTGAACTCGTAGAGCACCCAGCACCGCTCCCGTTCTCTGTTGCTTAGCTGCACGCTCTGCGTGTCACCATACAACGGGAGCACCAGCTGTGGCGATAGGTCGCCTCGCGTAGCCACGTATGCGTCATAGCTGGCACGCGAGAACAACGCAAGCCCGGCAAACAGATCTGCCAGCTGGATCATCGGCGTCTCACACGATGCGGATGGAATGATCGCCAAAATGCCGAACCTGCGTTTGAAGTAGAAAGTCACCTTGCCGTCGGTAAGGAGGTCCTGCCGCAACGGAAAGTCCGTATCTACGGCTTCCAGAAAGCTCTGTAGATTGTTCCAGTCCATGACGCCGTTTTCGTCCGGGTACAGTCGCCACGTGCTGTCATCGGGCCAGCGTTCCCGTAGGACATTCTTGAATAACTTGTGGTACATCATTGCGAAGTTGCGCTTGTCATCCCTACCGTAGACACCGTGGCGGCTATCGGTGATATCCCAGCAAAGCACATCAACCCTTAGCATGCCCTCCACAGCTGCCCGAACGGCGACCTCGCACAAATCGATTGCCGCCTGCCTTTGCTCAGCACCACGCACGTCTTCCCACTTGAACTCGCGGCTCCGCATCTGTTCCACAATCGCCCGCACTTCACCCTCAATGTACGGGAAGGATTCTATCGGCAACGTGATAGTACAGATGCTGCGATAGCGTCCCTTGTTCCAGTGCGACTCGTCCGCAAACGCGATGTGGGTAGTTACTGCGTCGTCTGTCACGTCCGATTGCCTACCATCCTTTCGGTTTCGTGCACTCTGACTTCCCCCGACAGCAACTTCGGCAGCAGCGCGTCCCGGATTTCAGCAAGCGTCGCGGCCTCACGGTCGTTTGCGGCGATTCGATCTCGCATAGGGCCTGCTAGCGTCTCGAACGCTTCAAGCGTCGATCCTGAAGGAACGAGCACTTCAGCCCCAGCGAAGTGCTCGGGTCGGACTGCTGGGTACGCGCTGCCATCAGCGTTCGCCGCCAAGTAGTCAACGAACTGATCGCACGTCACCCACGCATAGAGGTATGACGGTGTGAGCACCCTCGGCGACAGAACAACGAAGCCAGTCGATACCACGACGTTTTCCGCCGGTTCGTGGATAAACAGATAGGATTTCCGATTGGGTCGTACGCACGACCAAATGGTGTCACCAGGAGAGACCAACCGTTGAGCCCTGCTCGGTGAATCAGAGATCGTGTAGGTGGTCACGCCATCCAGATGGCCAACGGTTACGGAGGATATATCTATGTACTGAATGACTGGATGAGGGTAGTCCTTCCCTATCGAGGCCGGGTTCAGCTGGACTACCTCGTCCAGCCTAGCGATCTTCCACCCTCGCGGTATGTCCCCCAACTCCGACTCCTCGAACGAGTCCGGGAACAGCGCCGCCGTCTCGGTGTCCATCCCCACCGGCTGGCGGCCCGCGGCCTTGGCACGGACGGGGTCGAAATCCACGAACCACGACTTGAAGATGGCCCTGGCCATTGCCTCCAGCGTCTCGTTCGTGCGGCGATTCAGCTCGATCTTGTCATCAAGAGAGCCGAGAAGGTTAGATATCGCCAGTTGGCCACGCAGCGAAGGGAGGAGGAACTGGTAGTTGGCCAGAGCTGAGACCGGGACACGCTGCCTGCCGGATGAACCCTCCATTCTCTTGATGGCATACTCGCGAAACGCCGGGTCGCGTGCAAGGTAGTACACAAATCGGCTGTCCGTGATGCCTTGCCGTCCGCTAAGGACGATGAACTCTGTTGATCCATGTGCTACTGCCCCTGGGCTGAGTCGATCCACGTAGGCGGTCTTGCCGTTTTCAAGACAAGGTGTTATTCGCGCCAGCAGAGTGTCGCCGTTGGTGAAAGTCGCTCCAGACCCGGTGTACATTCGCCTGCGGACGGGTACCACCTCTCGGTAGCCTGGCTCCAGAGCCTCCATCGGCACGTAATCGCTCTCCGCCCCACGCCGAAGTCGCCTCGGCGGGTTAATGACTACCGCTTCATCGAGTGAGGCACATTTCCACTCATCCATGACGGAGGCTCCCGAGGTTTGCTCGAATCTTGGCCTCAAGTGCTGCTGACTCCGCGAACTGCTCCTCCAGCGTGGCCACCAGCCGCTGCATCTTCTCCTCGAAGGGCTCGCCGTCGTCCTCGACCTCCTCGGCGCCGACGTAGCGGCCGGGGGTGAGGACGTGGCCGTGGGAGCGGATCTCGTCGGTGCTGGCGCTCTTGCAGAAGCCCGGCACGTCCGCGTACTGGCCGGCGCCCTCGTCGCCCCGCCACGCGTGGTAGGTGCCGGCGATGCGGGCGATCTCCTCCTCGGTCAACTCGCGGTGCACGCGGTCGATCAGCACGCCCAGCTTGCGGGCGTCGACGAAGAGCGTCTGGCCCCGCCGATCCCGAAAACGGCCGTTGCGTCTGTCGCGGGCGAGGAACCAGAGGCAGACCGGGATGCCGGTGGAGTAGAACAGCTGCCCCGGCAGCGCCACCATGCAGTCGACGAGGTCGGCCTCGACGAGGGCCCTGCGGATCTCCCCCTCCCCCGAGGTGTTGCTGGACATGCTGCCGTTGGCCAAGACGAAGCCGGCGATGCCCGCGGGGGCGAGGTGGTGGACGAAGTGCTGCACCCACGCGAAGTTGGCGTTGCCCACCGGCGGCGCCCCGTACTGCCAGCGCACGTCCTCGCGCAGCCGCTCCCCACCCCAGTCGGAGTCGTTGAAGGGCGGGTTGGCCAGCACGAAGTCGGCCTTGAGGTCCTTGTGCAGATCGCGGTGGAAGGAGTCGGCGTGCTCGGGGCCGAGGTTGCCGTCGATGCCCCTGATGGCGAGGTTCATCTTCGCCAGCCGCCACGTCGTGGGGTTGGACTCCTGGCCATAGATGCTGAGGTCGCCGATCTGCCCGCCGTGGGCCTGGACGAACTTCTCACTCTGCACGAACATGCCCCCGCTGCCGCAGCAAGGGTCGTAGACTCGCCCCTTGTAGGGGGAGAGCATCTCCACGAGCACCTGCACGACGCAGCGCGGGGTGTAGAACTGGCCGCCCTTCTTGCCCTCGGCGGAGGCGAACTGGCTGAGGAAGTACTCGTAGACGCGGCCGAGGATGTCCTTGGAGCGGTTCTCCCTGTC
>JAJZQK010000293.1 GCA_021847625.1 Chloroflexota bacterium | reverse complement strand
GAACGGCGTTCGCCCTCCGGCCACGCACTGGATGGATTCCCGCTTCCGCGGGAATGACGGAACCGGCCGGCCGTGCAGCAAGCATAACGCCGGACTATTTAGTCGGTTTCCTCGGCGGGGCCTTGCTCCTCGCCGGGTGCGACACCGCCGCCCCGGCCCCCACGCCGACGCGCCCCGCGTCGGCCACGGCGACGGGCCCGGCGACGGTGCAGGTGGCAGCGGCCGAGCGCACCACCATCGCCAACGGCCTTGCCTACTCCGGCAACGTGCAGGCGCGCCGGCAGGTTGCCCTCGTCCCCAAGGTCGGCGGGCGCGTGCTGAAGGTGAACGTCGACGTCGGCAGCGCCGTCCAGGCCGACGATGTCCTCGTGGAGCTGGACCACGACGCCGCCGTGGCGCAGGTGGCGCAGGCGGAGGCGGGGCTGGCGGCGGCGCAGGCGCAACTGGGCAACCTGCTGGCCGGGCCGCGGCCCGAGCAGGTGGCGCAGGCGGAGGCGGCGGTGGAGGTCGCCCAGCAGCAGCTGGCCCTCGCCAAGCAGCCGACCACCGACTACGACATCGCCGCCGCCCGCGCGGCCGTGGCCCAGGCCCAGGCCGCCGTCGACCTGGCCCAGGTCCAGCTGACGGAGGCCACCGTGCACGCCCCCTTCGCCGGCGTCGTCACCCAGCGCCTGGTGTCGGAGGGCGCGATGGCCGGGCCGACGACCCCGCTCCTGAACATCATCTCCAACGACATGGAAATCGTCGTCAACGTGGACGAGGGCGCGGCTATGGGCCTCAAGGCGGGCGACCAGGCCTCGCTGACGGCGAGCGCCTTCCCCGGCCGCTCCTTCCAGGCGAAGATCGGCACCGTCTCCCCCGCCGTGGACGCGCGCACGCACACGGTGCAGGTGCGCCTCACGCCCACCGACGATCAGGGCGCGCTGCGCGACGGGATGTTCGTGCAGGTGCAGTTCGCCGGCAACGCCACCACGCGGGAGGCCGTGCAGGACATGCAGTTCACCCTCCTGCTGGGGGCGCTGCTGGCGGCGGTGGTGGTGCTGGTCTTCTTCCGCGACCTGCGCAACACGCTGGTGACGATCGCCGGCCTGCCGGTGATCCTGGCGGCGACGGCGCTCCATGTGCTGGACATGTCGCTCAACATGATCACCATGATGGCCCTCTCCCTCTCCATCGGCATGCTGATCGACGATGGCGTCGTCGTGCGCGAGAACATCTTCCGCCATATGGAGGAGGGCCTGACGCCGCATGAGGCGGCCAG
Source organism: Chloroflexota bacterium (assembly GCA_021847625.1). The sequence continues at coordinate 4,099 of JAJZQK010000293.1, read as the reverse complement.
CCGCGGCACGGCCGAGATTGCCCTCGCCGTCGTCGCCGTGACCTCGACCATCGTCGCCGTCTTCCTCCCCATCGCCTTCACCGAAGGCCTGGCCGGTAAGTTCCTGCGCGACTTCGGCCTCACGGTGGCCATCTCGGTGCTCGTCTCGCTGGTGGAGGCCTTCACGCTGGCGCCGATGCTCTCGGCCTACTTCTTCAAGCAGTCCGCGCGCCGGCCCGACGAGCCCCGGCGGACGACGGTCTTCGGCCGCTTCTTCGCCGGCTTCAACTCCGGCTACCGGGGGCTGCTGAGCTGGTCGCTGCGCCACCGCGCCGTCGTCGTCATCGTCGCCCTGCTCGCCTTCGGCGGCAGCGCGGCCCTCGTGCCCGGCATGGGGCTCTCCTTCCTGCCTGACTCCGACCGCGGGGAGTTCAGCGTGGCCCTCGAGCTCGCGCCGGGCTCGCGCCTGGAGGAGACCGACCGCACCGCCCGGGCCGCCGAGGGCGTGCTGCAGGCCGACCCGACCGTGGAGCACGTCTTCGCCAGCGTGGGCACGAGCGACGGCAGCGTGGAGAAGGCGACGCTCTTCATCCAGCTGTACGAGCGCGGGCACACGGAAGTGGTGATCGAGCGGCTGCGACCGGAACTGGCCCAGGCTCTCGGCGACACGAAGTTCTCCGTCGACCAGCAGTCGACGACCGCCGTCCTCGGCAACAGCATCGCCGCGGGCGCGTTGGAGGGACGGCCGATCCAGTTCGCGGTGCTGGGCGACGACTACGCGACCCTGGACCGCGTCTCGGCGGATCTGGTGGCGCGGCTGAGCCAGATACCCGGCGCCGTCGACATCGACCGCTCGATCAAGGCCAGCCGGCCCGAGCGGGCGATCGTCGTGGATCAGGCCAAGGCCGCCAGCCTGGGCGTGACGAAGGCGCAGGTCGGCACGACGGTGCGCGCGCTCGTTAACGGCGAGAAGGCGGGCACCTACCGCGCCGACGGCCAGGACACGGATATCGTCGTCCGCCTGGCGGAGGCCGACCGCAGCAGCCCGGCGGCGATCCTGCGCCTGCCGATCGTGACCCCGCTCGGGGCCCAGGTGCCGCTCTCCTCGCTGGCGGGCATCGTGCAGTCGAACGCGCCCAGCCAGATCGACCGCCAGGACCGCCAGCGGCGGGTCGTGGTGGGCGCGGGCTACTTGGGGCGCGACCAGGGCGAGGTGCTGGCCAACGCGCGGGCGGCAGTGGCGGCGATGGACCTGCCGGCGGGGGTGACGATCGAGGTCTCCGGCGAGGCCAAGTACCAGGACGAGATGTTCTCTTCCCTCGGCCTCGCCCTGGGCCTGGCGGTGCTGTTCGTGTACATGATCCTCGCCTCGCAGTTCGGCAGTTTCGTCCATCCCTTCACGATCATGCTCGCACTGCCGTTCTCGGCGGTGGGTGCCTTGCTCGCCCTCTACGTCGGGGGCTTCAGCTTCGACATGCTGGGGATGATCGGCATCATTCTGCTGATGGGGTTGGTGACCAAGAACTCGATCCTGCTGGTCGAGTTCACCAACCAGCTGAAGCGTAGGGGGCTGAGCACGCGGGAGGCGATCCTGGAGGCGGGGCCGATCCGCCTGCGGCCGATCCTGATGACGACCTTGGCGATGATCTTCGGCATGATACCGGTGGCGGCCGGCATCGGGGCGGGCGCCGAGCTGCGCCAGCCGATGGGGGTGGCCGTGATCGGCGGCCTGGTTGTCTCCACCCTGCTCACGCTCGTCATCGTGCCGGTAGCCTACTCGCTCATCGATGACCTGGGCCGGATCGTGAGGCGCCAGCCGGCCACGGCCGCGGCGCCCGCGACTACGGTCCTCGAGCCGCCAGCCGTCCCGGCGGCCAAGAAGGACCGCCGCCGCGTCCCCGACCAGGGGGCGCCGCTAGCCGACGTGTAGGGGCGAGCGAACGCACCATCTAGGCCTGGGCAGCCATCCGGTCTGTAGGGCAGGGGCTTGCCCCCTGCCGCCCCGTTTTCTTTGCGAAGAGGAGGCTTGCCGGGCCGGCCGCCCGGGGCCTCGACCCTGGGCTAATGTAACAAAGCCCGCCCGAGGCGGGCTGGGGACGGGGCCGACCATTGCCGGCCACCGTGGTGTTTGCACAGGCGCCTGCCTGGTTGATAGCGGAGGAGGTCGGGCGCTCTCGACCCTACGGTTGGCCCGTGCTCGTCCCTTGGTCAGGGGCCTGCATGGGGCCCGGGGCCGCGCGGCGCAGCCAGATGGCTATGCCGATGGTTAGGACCGCCACCACGGCCAGCCAGACCTCGGTGGTCACCGCGTCGAGTGCGCCGACCTGCAAGAGGACGGCCGCGAAGTTGGCCACGGTGTGCAGCAGCACCGCCAGGAGCCAGAAGCGCCAGAAGCGGCCCGTCACGTAGCCGTAGCCGGACAGCGCCCCCGAGCCGACGTGGAAGGGCACGGTGAAGAACCGCTCCACGAAGCCGAGCAGGGCCAGCGGGCCGCCGAGCTGGACCATCGCCCACGACCAGCCCACGCCGAACATCCGGTTGAAGACCCAGAAGGCCTCGAAGCCGCCGAGCCCGGCGCCGGCCGCGGCGCCCAGGGCCAGGCCGGCCCGGGGCGACTTCGTCTTTCCGCCGAAGAGGCGCAGGGCGAGGATCGCCACCCCGGCCTTCGCCGCCTCCTGCACGGCGCTGGCCACGAGCAGGCTGGGTATCGACAGGGCGAGAAGATAGCGCTGGATCGTCGCCTGATCCAAGGTGCTGACCCACAGCGTGTTGAGCGCGGATTGCAGCGGCACCTGGACCCAGGCGATGGCGAAGGGGAACACGGCGGCGCCGAGCACCACCGCCGCCCACAGGCGGGGCGAGCGCAGCCAGCCCCGGCCCAGCCAGATGAGCCAGGGCAGAGTAAATATCGCCGCGAGGACGGCCGAATGCCAATCCGGGACGCCGACGAAAGATGAGGGATCCATGGCTACTTCACCAGCACTAGTTTCGTCGTGCCGTTGTCGTACTGGAGCAGGTTGTGGGCGCCGTCGGTCTGGTACCAGGCCGTCTGCTTGGCCTGGCCGAAGTCCAGCTGCACCTTCCAGGCCGTGAAGGTGCCGGCCGGCACCGTGACCTGCTCCTGGTCCTGGACCCTGACCGTGGTCGATATCTTGCTGGCATTCTGAGAGACGACGTTCACGAACTTGCCCTCGTAGCCGTCGGCGAACGGCAGGGCGCGCAGGGTCATCAGCAGCTGGCCGTTGTCGAGGGCGTCGGCGGGCACGTCCACACTGGCCGTCTTGTTCTCGCCGTTGACGACGGCCTTGATGTCCAGCTTGCCATTATGATAGGTGGCGTCGACCGTGACGTCGCTGCCCTGCTGCTTGATCGTCTTCGCGTTGCTCAAGGGCTTAAGGGTCAGCGCGTCCATGCGCACCGTCTCCGTCTGCTCTAGGCCGCCAATCTTGTCGGCCCAGGTCATCGCCCAGGCCTCGCCGTCCTTGGCGAAGGTAACCTCCGTCGTACCGGCCTGGTTGCCGTTCTTGTCCAACCAGTTGTAACTGATCTTGTCGCCATCCTGCCAGGGGGCGCTCCCCAGGGCCAAGCCGGCGGACCCTCCACTGCCCTGCTGGTTGCAGCCAAAGGTCGCCACCGCCAGTACTAGCAGCAACATCGCTCCGAACACTCGCTTCACCGCCCGAACCTCCCGATTCCGGAAAAGAGATACTCCCGAGCGGCTAGAGCATAGCATAAACGCGCGTCGTCTGCAGCGGACGAAGCGACAGGCCGGGGGCTCGGACGCTAGCGTTCGCCGGAGGTTACCTGGCCGTGGTTGAAGATCGCCACCAGGCCCACGCCGCCGGTGACGTTGCCCATGAAGGCGGGGACGATGATCCGGCACGCGTACGCGCCAGCGCCGCCCGTCGACGTTGCCCATGAAGGCGGGGACGATGAACTCGAAGACGATGGTGACCCACTGTGGTTGCCCCGCCGCTCTCGGGAGACCGAAAACGGCGCGAGCAGGCGTCGCAGGGAAATGCCACCAGCGGGCGGCGTTTGTGCCGCAGGCATGGTTCAGGAGGGCGGATAGACAGAGTCACAGTTTGATGCCAACGTCACCCCCGCGAAAGCGGGGGTC
>JAJZQK010000292.1 GCA_021847625.1 Chloroflexota bacterium | reverse complement strand
AATCTCCCAGGGAGGAATGCTCACGGGCCGAGATAGCCGCCCCGGCGTGGAAGCCGACGAGCATTCCTCCATATTATTTGCTCGTCCCTAGACGCCCGTCCCCGGCACTTAGCCCCCCGAACAATCGACGATCCCGAGCAGTCTCGATGGCGGCTTGCCCGCGGCCGATCTGCTTGGAGAGCAGTTGGCTACATAGAGTAACCTTACGGCCGGGCCTTCGTTCTTTCTTGTGGAGGCTACGCGTCTGTGCTAGAATGCCCCAGCAGGCGCGGCAGGCTAGAGACCGACCTGATGGCGACGCGCCAGAGGTAATTGAGGGGAGAGAGGAGAGTGGAATGAGGAAGGTTTGGTTGCTTCTCGCCGGTGCAATAGTGGTTGCCCTGCTGGCGGGCACGCCGCTCTACGGACTCGCACAGGCAGCTCCATTGGATTACGACATACCCAATGGGCACTTCTTCACACAGACAAACGGACAACCGGCAGGCACAAGCCCCGCCGGCTACAGCGTGACCAACGCCGACGGGGTGAAGTTCTGGGATGAGTTCCGCCGCCTGGGCGGCGTGAACGTGGTCGGCTATCCCATGAGCCGTCGTTTCGATTGGGACGGCTTCGTGACGCAGGTCTTCCAGAAGGCCGTCTTCCAGTGGCGACCGCAGGAGGGCAAAGTCTACTTCGTCAACGTCTTCGACAAGCTGCACGACACCGGCTACGACGCCTGGCTGTCGACGGCTATGTCGACACCCAATCCGCTGGACGGCGCTACGTTCGATGCGGGCAAGAGCTGGGATCAGGTAGTGGCAGGGCGGCTGGCCTTGCTGGACGCCAATCCGGCGATCAAGGCGATGTACTACTCGGTGCCTGACCCGATGACGCTCTTCGGCCTGCCCACCTCGACGGTGGTAGACAATGGTAACCATTACGCCATCCGCCTGCAGCGGGCCGTCATTCAGCAGTGGAAGGTCGACGTGCCCTGGGCCAAGGCCGGCCAGGCCACCATCGCCAACGGCGGCGACGTCGCCGTGCAAGCCGGGACGTTCTCGTCGTCGATCCTCGCGGTCGACTATCCGCCCGGAATGGCAACGCCGACGCCCATCTTCACGCCCACGCCGACGGCGACGCCACGCCCGGCCGTTACCTACAGTCTGTCCGGAACGGTGCACTATCAGAACAATGCCGGCACCCAGTGGGTGGAAGGGCGCATCTACAACCCGGACGGGTCGCCGCGCAATGGCGTGCGCGTGAAGGTTTCCGGAATCGACGGCTGGTCCACGATCTCAAGGCCGACCGGCGGTGAGATGCGCAGCGATCCCAATGGTCTGTGGACGGTAACCCTCCAATCCCCGGCCTCGAACTTCATGGATTACACGTGGTTCGCGGAGGTTGTCGAGGATAACGGCCAGGCCGTGACTAGCGAGCGCGTTACGTTCTACACGGACCGCGACTTCTCGACCCCCGACAAACGCCAGGTTGCCTTTATCGACTTCAAGCGCAACTGGTAAGTATAGTAGTCGCCAACCCAATAGCGACAGGGCAGAGGCCGGGACGGTTCGTCCCGGCCTCTGTTCGCTTTCTGGCATATATCCTGCGATTTAGGGTTTATGGCAGATAAGTAAGCGCCCTAACCGGCGATAGCTAGGGGTGGCCTCAATGCGACAGAACATCAGAGTCGGTAGGCTCTTTGGCATAGATATCGGCTTACACTATTCCTGGTTTGCCGTTTTTGCCCTCGTAACCTGGTCGTTGGGAAGCGTGTACTTTCCGACCAGCTATCACAGCTGGTCCACGGTAACGGTCTGGTTCACGGCGTTCGTGGCGAGCGTGCTCTTCTTCGGCTCCGTGCTCGGCCATGAGCTTGCTCACAGCATCGTGGCCAAATGGCGCAATATCGAGGTGGAGAGCATCACTCTCTTCATCTTCGGCGGCCAGGCCAACATCACCCGCGAGGCTGACCGGGCTCGGGACGAGTTCGCGATAGCCATCGCGGGACCGTTGGCGAGCCTCCTCTTCGGCCTGCTGGCGGCTGCATTTTGGATAGTCGCTGAGCGATTGCAGATGGGAACCGCGCTGCAGGCACCCATAGCCGTTGCTTTCTGGTTGGCAGTCATCAACTTCCTCTTGGCCGTCTTCAACCTGATACCCGGCTTCCCGATGGACGGCGGGCGTGTCCTGCGTTCGCTGGTCTGGGGTGTAACCCGCAACTTCTGGCTTGCCACGCGGGTGGCCACCGGAGTCGGCCAGGTCGTCGCCTACGCGATGATATTCGGCGGGCTGTTCGTGGCCATCTCCGGGTCGTTCTTCACGGCCATATGGTTGATCTTCGTCGGCTGGTTCCTCAGCACCACCGCTCAGGCGAGCTATCGCCAGGCGCAGATGCGCGAGAACCTGCGAGGGGTGACAGTCAACCAAGCAATGACCCGCAACTACCAAGCGGTCTCGCCCTACGCCACACTGCGCCAGGCCTTCGAGCGCTACCTGCGGCCGAATCAGCTGGCGGCCGTCCCGGTTGTAGCCGACGACTCACGCATCCTAGGTCTACTCACCCAGGCCAACGTCAAGCAGATTCCCGAGGACGAGTGGGATTACACCAGGGTGAACCAGGTAATGACGACGCTGGCGGATGCCCAGACCGTAACCCCCCAGGAAGAAGTGACCCAGGTGCTGACCTCGCTGCGCGGTGACGACCTTGGAGAGACGCCCGTCGTCGAGGACGGCCAACTGGTCGGGCTGTTGACCGCCGAGGGGATCACCAACCTGCTCCGCAGTCGCACCCAGCGCAGGTCCGACGCAAGCCCCTAGGGGACGGCTGTCCCGCCTTTCCGTGGTCCCCCGGGCCGGATAGCAGCACGCCACCACGCTATCCTGGGGGATGCTTCCAAGTCTGCCTATCACGGGGAGAATGAGGTAGCCACAAATGCGCGTCTTGCAGCTGGCACCCCTTTGGGAGCGGGTGCCTCCGCCGGCCTACGGCGGCATCGAGTACGTCGTCGGTGTCCTTACCGACGAGTTGGTCCGAATGGGGCACGAGGTCGTGCTGACGGCTTCAGGTGACTCGATCACCACGGCTCGCCTTAGCAGCATCTACCATCGCAGTCTGCGCACGGCAGAAAGCATAGCCGACGCCAGCCCCTACAACTGGCTCCACGTGGCCTTGGCGATGAAAGAGGCCGGATCTTTCGACTTAGTACACAACCACGCCGGGGAGCTGGCAATGGCGATGCACAGCCTCGTCGGCGTGCCGATGCTAACGACCTTGCACAATCTGGTGACCACCGAGGCGGCCCTCGTGTGGCGTGTGTACCGCGGCTACTACAACACGCCCTCGCATGCCGCCACCGCCAGCCTCGACCATCCCAACTTCGCCGGAGTGATCTACCACGGCATAGACGTGGAGTCCTTCCCGTTTGAGGAGAACAAGGAAGACTACATGCTCTTTCTCAGCCGTATGTCGCCCGAGAAGGGGCCGCTAGAGGCAATCTCGGTCGCCCGTCGCCTGGGGAAGAAGCTCGTGATGGCTGGCAAGGTGGACGCGAAGGACCACGAGTTCTTCTGGTCCGAGGTGGCCCCCCTGATCGACGGCCACCTCGTCGAATATCGTGGCGAGGCCGACTCGCGGTTCAAGCGGGAGCTCTACGCCAAAGCCTGCTGCCTACTGTTTCCCATCAACTGGAACGAGCCTTTCGGTCTCGTTCTGACCGAGGCAATGGCTTGCGGCACCCCCGTCATCGCCTTCCGCAGCGGCGCCGCGCCCGAGGTGGTCGTGGATGGGTTGGCAGGCTACGTCGTGGACGACGTGGAGGGGATGGCCGAGGCGGTTCGCCGGGTCGACAAGCTCGAGCCCCGGCGGATCAGGCGGTACGTCGAGCGCCGCTTCAGCGCCCGCGCAATGGCGGCGGCCTACGTCCGGGCCTACGCCCAAGTCATCAGGGCCACCGAGTCGGCCCAACGCAAGATCTGGCGATTGGCGCCCGCGCCGGACACACTTGCCGGCTAGGGTCGGCGGAGTTGGCCAGAGCCTAAAGAAGAGAAAAGGAGAGAAGTCGAGCCCCCCGGCGATTGACCGGGAGGCTCGTCCTAGCTCGCTATGTCAGGCCCAGCACGCTATTTGATGGCGAGAGGGTATCCCTTGCGCACGCATGCTTGCTGATGCGCGACCCGAATCGCACAGATGAGGCTTTCCTCATTGGCCGTGCCCACACCCGCCTGGCGGAAGAACGTCCCGTGGTCGACCGAGGTTCTGATGATGGGCAGGCCAAGGGTCGTGTTCACGCCCGTCTCAAAAGCGGCAACCTTGGCGGCAATATGCCCCTGATCGTGGTACTGAGCGACGATGGCGTCGAACCTGCCCTTCATAGCCCGCCAGAACACGGTGTCGGGCGGGTGCGGCCCGCTCGCATCGATACCTTCCTTGCGAGCCTCCTCGATGGCTGGCAGGATCTCCTCGGTGTCCTCGTTGCCGAAGAGCCCGCCCTCGCCCGCGTGCGGGTTGAGCCCGGCCACCGCCACCCGCGGGTTCTCGATGCCGAGTTCCCTGGCGGCATTGTAGGCCAGATGAATCGTGGCCAGCACGCGCGGCTTCTTGCAGCGCTCTATCGCCTGGCGCAGGCTCACGTGGGTGGAAACGTGGACGATGCGCAGATTGCCGGCAACTAGCATCATCGCGAATTCCTTCGTGCCCGTCATCTCGCCCAGGATCTCGGTATGCCCGGCATAGTGGTAGCCGCCGAGGTTCATCGACTCTTTGTTGAGGGGACCGGTGACGATGCCGTCAACCTCGCCCGCCAGGGCCATCGTAATGCCCTTTCTGACGTAGTCCACCGCCGCCCGGCCACACATCGGATTGACCTTGCCGTATTCGAGCTTGGCCACATCCATATTCTTGAGGTCGATCAGGTCGAGCGTGCCCAGCTCGTACTTGCCCTCCGCCGGCCCGCTCACGACGTTGATCTTGAGATCCTTACCGCAAATCTCCAGCGCCTTGCGTATCACACCTTCATCGCCGACAACCAGAGGGCGACAGAGCCGATACACTTCCTCCCAAGTAAGTGCTTTGACAGTGATTTCCGGCCCCACCCCTGCAGGGTCACCGACCGTGATGGCCAGTAGAGGCCTGTTATCTTTAGCCACTGGTTTTCCCCCTTATGAACGATATCGCCTTCGCGATCGCCTCCGGCGATCCGAAACCACCTGCTTTGGTTACCACCAGCAAGCCCGCCAACGGGCCCTCCAAGAGCCGCCCGTAGGGAACCCCCGGCTCCACTTCGCCCTCGATCGCCAGCGCGCCTACGCCCAGCGCCTTGCACAGGGCGACGGCCGTGTCACCACCCGTTAACACCATCCCCGCCCAATCGCCCGGCCGCAGGGACCCGGCCACGAC
>JAJZQK010000291.1 GCA_021847625.1 Chloroflexota bacterium | reverse complement strand
GGAATTGACCGTTCGCGAGGCCGGCCGCAGGGGCGGCATGAGCACGAAAGCCAAATATGGTGACGAGCACTACCGCCGGATCGGTCACAAGGGCGGCTCGGCCGTGTCAGAGTCACGCGGCAAGGAGTTCTTTGTGGAGATCGGCCGGAAGGGGGGCTCGACGGTGCGGGAGAAGCGCGGCTCGGAGTTCTACTCGGAGATCGGCCGGAAGGGGGGCGAACACCTGCTGGAGAGCCGCGGCCCCGAGTTCTACTCGCAGATCGGCCGCAAGGGTGGGGAGGCCCGCAAGCTCGCCGCCAAGAAGAACAAGGACTAGGCTCGTCTCGTGGATGAGGCCGGACGCCTTAGTAGGCGATCGGCTGCTTAGGCAACGAGGACCACCTCCTGGTCTCCTTTGTCTCGTGTGCCCTGTTCCCTACCTGGGGGCAGGGCACACGTCTTGCCAGCGGCAAAGAGGGGCTGGGCGGGGGATGGCGGCCGGGGGCTCTCGCGGGGGGCGCCCGAAACGTGGCAGGGGACGACGAGGGCAAGCAGACTGGGAGGAGAATCACTGGGCATATGGTGTTATAATAGGAACCGGGGCGGCAATGCCCTGAGCTGATTGGCATGGGCTTGCCCGTGTCCACGTGCACTATCCTGGGGGGACTATTTTGTCAAGCAGCAACCGTGTGAGCCAGGCCGGCGGACCGCTCTTCCTCGGCCTTGATATTGGGTCCGTCAACGCTAGGATTGCAGTCGTCGACAAGGGCGGCGGACTCGTCTTCGTGGACAAGGAACGGATTACGAAAGGCCCGTCGACTGGCGTGGCGGCCTTGTTGAAGAGGGCGCAAGAGGCCGTTAGGCTGGAAGATATTGCCGGAGCGGGCGTGTGCGGTTCCGGCAGGCGGATCTTCGGGCGAGAAGACGGCTGGCTGGTGTTCAGTTCCCCTTACGCTGCAATCGCCGGGTTACTGTGGGACCAGGCTGATCCGAAGACGATCGTCGCCGTCGGCGGTCAATCGGCTCTCGTCATCGGTCTTGAGGATGGCCTGGAGAAACCATGGCGGGTCGCCCGCTCGCCGCTCTGCGCGGCGGGCACCGGCCGATTCTTGGAGCAACAAGCGTATCGGCTCGGGATTGCCATTGAGGAATTTGGCCCGAAGGCGCTCGCCTGGGAGGAGGCTCCGCCGCGCATCGCCGCCCGCTGCAGCGTGTTCGCCAAGTCCGACCTGATCCATCTTCAACAGAAGGGTTGGCCGATCTCCGCCATGCTGGCGGGCCTCTCGGACGCCGTGGCGAGGATGATCCTGGCGCAGTGGCGGGACGAATTCGAGGCGCCGATCTACTTCGTCGGCGGTGTGGCGGCCAACGCGGGCGTCCAACGGGCCTTGTCGGCGGCCCTGAAGGGCGCGGAGGTCCGTGTGCCGCCTTATGCCGCCGAGCGAGAGGCCATCGGGGCGGCGCTACTCGCCCGGTCCGCGCCCTCGCGGCCCGGTAGCCTGTACCCGGGGAGCGAGGAGGACGGGGAGGTCTTCCACATCCCGACACGGCTCGTCCCGGCGTTCGCTCCGGACGGCTGGCGGCCCGCTTCCCTTGATGGGTTGACGCAGCCACTCGACGTCTATCTGGGCGTGGACGTCGGTTCCACGAGCACCAAGGCCGCCGTCATTAGCGAAAGCGGCGAGGTGCTGGCGAAGACGTACCTGATGACGGCCGGCCAGCCCCTGGAGGCGGTGAAGCAGGTCATGGCTAACCTCGTGCCCATGGTGGAGGGCAAGGTACACGTGCGGGCCGTGGGCGTCACGGGCTCCGGACGCTACCTCGTGGGGAACTTCATTGGCGGCGACCTTATCAAGAACGAGATCACGGCCCAGACGAAGGCGGCGCTGAACATCGACCCGCGAGTCGACACGATCTTCGAACTGGGCGGGCAGGACTCGAAGTACGTCTACCTTGAGAACGGGACCGCCCTCGACTACCAGATGAACAAAGCCTGCGCGGCGGGCACTGGCAGCTTCATCGACGAACTGTCAGAGCAGCTGGGCATCTCCACGCGGACCGGCGAGTTCGCGAGGTTGGCCTTCGGCGCCGAGTCCCAGCTCGACCTGGGGGAGCGATGTGCGGCTTTCATGAGCCAGGCCGTGACCTCGGCGCAGCACGCGGGCGTCCCCGTGGAGGTGATCGTCTCCAGCCTGTCCACGTCGCTCGCCAAGAATTACCGCTCGAAAGTAGTAGGAGCGAGCCGGGTTGGCCAACGCATCTTCCTAACTGGGGCCGTGTTCTACAACGATGCCGCCGTGGCCGCGTTCCGGGCCGAGTTCCCCGGCAAGACCTTCATCGTGCCCAAGCACAAGGAGGTCACGGGTGCTATCGGGGCCGCACTGCTGGCCAAGGAAGCCATGCCGCCCGGTGCCGAGTCCAAGTTCGCGGGATTCTCCGCCTTGGCGCATAAGCAGTATAAGTTAACCAACTTCAACTGCCAGCACTGCGAGAACAGCTGCGCCATCAGCATGATGACCACTGAGGATGGCTTACGCCTCTTCTACGGCTCGCGCTGTGATCGTTATGACGCCGGTGGGTCGGCGTCTGCCAAGAAGCAAGCCACTCCCTTTACCGAACGCGAGGGGCTGCTGTTCGCGGATTACGACCCGGCGAAGGGCACGGGGCCGGTAGTGGGCGTGCCGCGAGCACTGATGGCCTACGACCTGGCGCCGATGTTGACGGGGTTCCTCAACGCCCTCGGGGTGCGCGTGCGCTACTCCACGCCGACGAACAAGCACGTGATCGAGCGCTCGCTCGAGCACGCCTACACCGACAGTTGCTTCCCCATCAAGCTGCTGCACGGCCACGTGGCCGAGCTTCTGGACGAAGGCGTCGACTTCGTGCTGATACCCAACGCCATTCGCATGGGCCTGAAGACTGGCGAAGAGGACCAGCGGTATTCATGTCCCCTCGTGCAGGCCGCTCCGTACATCGTGAACTCCGTGTTCCATATTGGCGACCGGTTGTTGGATCTCGTCTTCGATCGCTCGCGGGGCGACCGCCTCCTCCTCGAAAGCTTTGCACAGATCGCCAGACGCCTGGGCTTCTCGAAGCAGCAGGGACTGGCGGCCGGACGGGTAGCGCTGGCGAAGCAGGCTGAGTTTGAGGAGCGAGCTCGCCAGGCTGGCGAGCGGGTGCTAACTGAGATCAATGCCGACCCAGAGAAGCTTGGCGTCGTGCTGCTCTCCCGGGCCTACAACGCCCAGGACGCCGGCGCCAACCTCGGTATGGCGCAAGAGCTCGCGAAGCTTGGCGTCGTGCCCATACCACTCGACTATCTGCCCTTGGACGACGTCGATATCAAGGAGATCTCGGACAGGCCGTATTGGAACTACGAGCGGAAGATCCTGGCGGCGGCGAAGATCGTCGGCGAAAACCAGCAACTGTTCGGCCTGTTTCTCTCCAACTTCGGCTGCGGACCCAACTCCATCATCCAGAACATCGTCGAAGACATAATGGGCGGCAAGCCGCTGGGCCAGATCGAGGTGGACGAACACGCGGCGGAAGCCGGCTACATTACCCGCCTGGAGGCTCTCGTCGACACCGTTCGAGGATACCGCCAGGCCGGACTGCAGCTGGCGGGCGAGCCGGCCAAGTACGTTCGGCGCGTGCCTTCGTCCGTGCGGGCCGGGCAGACGGTGTTCATCGTCCGCATGACCGATCAGGCGGTCGTGGTGGCCTCGGCCATGCAGGCCTTCGGCGTCGACGCTCAGATGCTGCCGGAGTCTGACGAGAGGAGTATGGGTCTCAGCCGCAACCTGACGAGCGGCAAGGAATGCCTGCCGTTCCGCGATAGCCTAGGGGTGCTCCTCCGCATGGCCGAGGATGGGGAACTGCCGGCCAACGCTCGTACGCTAATGGCGGGTTCCTTTGGACCCTGCCGGTTGGGGAAGTACGCGCAGGAACAGCAGAAGATCCTGAACGACCATGGCATTGACATAAAAGTCATGACCACGGTATCTAACAACGCCTATGCCGACCTCGGCCTGGGGACGCAGTTCGAGTTGCTGGCCTGGCGCTGCATCGTCGCCTCCGACTACCTACAGAGGCTCCTCTGGATGATTCGCCCGTACGAGCGCGAGCAGAGGCAGACGAAGCAGGTCTACGAGCACTATTTGGAGGCGCTCATCGAGGCGGCACGGTCACGCAAACCGCTGGACGATCTGATGAGGCGGGCCACGGCGGATTTCTTGGCCCTCCGCGACCCGAGTTTGCCCCGGCGGCCGCTCGTGGGCATCAATGGAGAGATCTACCTGCGGGCGAACCGGTTCTGCAACAACGATCTGGTGGCCCTCTGCGAAGCCAATGGCCTGGAGGTCGAGGTGGCCCCCATGGGCGAGTGGCTGAAGTACATCACCGTCCGGAACATCGAAGATGCCTGGGTCAATCGGGATCTGCCCAGGCTGATCAGGGGCGGGCTGCGCAAGTTGGCCGTGGACTACTACGAGGGCCGGGTGGCATCGTGGTTCCAGCAGGCCATTCACGAGCGCGAGCCCAGCACGAAGGATTTGCTGGAGGAGTCGGGCCCCTATCTGCCCAGTCGCAATGGTAGCGAGGCGGTGCTGTCCCTCGGCAGCGGCATTCGCCAGATGCGCGACCCGCACTTCGCGGGCGTTATCTCCGTGATGCCGCACGGCTGTATGCCAGGCGGAATCGTCGCGGCGTTGGCCGAGCAGATCTCCAAGCAGTACGGCAATAAGCCGTGGATCAGCCTGACCTTCGACGGCTTTGCCGACAAGGTCAATCCGGAGCGCATCTCGGACCTCGCCGAGCAGCTGCGCCATGGGTCGCGTTCGGCGCAGCGGCACGCTCAGACGGCGGCTGGCCCTCTCGCCGAGGCCGTGAGGTAGCGGGAGTTCTGCCAGAGAAGCGTCGTTCAGCCGGTTACAGGCTCGTCTCAGTCGGTTGAACTTCCGCTTCTTCCGTTGGAAAGACGGAGATGACATCGGCAGGGATAGTGACAAGCAGCTCATCCCCCGCCCTGGCCGCCCGACTGTACTCGATCTCGTGCCGCCTGACTACGAAACTCCCTCCTAGTTCGCGCATTCGCCCGTACCCGTAGCCGACAGCTTCGGCGTGGCGCATGGCTGCCTCCTGAACGTACTGCAGGTAGACGGCGTTGTTGACGTGCTCCAGCATGTCGAGGTCCGAGTAGCGCACCTGCATGCGGGCGGTATAGGAGATGGGGGCCTGCGGCGGCCGGAGCTGGCTATCCACTGGAACGTTGCACCTCCCGCACTCGGTGGTATTGTAGGCTTGGAGAGTCGGCGAGTCAACGCAGATGATGAGACTGACGGTTGATCGTCAGGATGGTGTCGACTACGCGCCGGGCGCCAAGCTGTTGTACAATACGGCTGAATATC
>JAJZQK010000290.1 GCA_021847625.1 Chloroflexota bacterium | reverse complement strand
CCTACCTGTGGCAGCCCGGGGGCGATTTCGTGAGCCCCGACGGGAAGGAGATTGTATTCAACTCGGACGCGGGCGTGGAAGCGCTGCAGTTCTGGGTGGACCTGGTGCAGAGGTACAAGGTTACCCCGCTGAAGACCGTCGACCCGACCGTAATGGGTGGTGACTTTGGCACCGGCAACGTCGGCAGCATGACCCTCTATCCGGTCTGGGTAGCCAAGGTGGCCAAGATGAACTTCGACGGTAGAAGCGCCAAGCTGCCGAAATACAAGGCGGAGGCGACGCCGTTGGGCTTCGGCTCGGCGCCTATCCTCAAGGGTGCGAAGGAGAAGGAGGCGGCCTGGGTGTACCTCGATTGGCTGATGCGGCCGGAGAACGCTATCGCCTGGGTGAAGGGCCTGGGCAACCTGCCGACACGCCTGTCGATGCGCGACGAGCCAGCCTGGAAGGAGTACGCCGCCGGCCAGCCTCTAGTCGGTTCCTTCGCCGACGCCCAGCCCAGCGCGCGGCTCTCCTACTACGGGCCGGGGGCGGTGGAGCTCACGATGGAGGTGGCGAAGGGGATTGAGGCGGCTCTCTACGGCCAGAAGACGCCGAAGCAAGCCCTCGACGACGCGGCGAAGACGGCAGCCGACGTCCTGAAGCGAGAGCGGGCCAAGCAGGGCTAAGGGGGTATATCCGCTCAGCCGGACTATCCCTCGTATTGAGGGAGATCAGCCGGCCGGGGACATCTGCCCCGGCCGGCTGGCCCTGCTTCACAGGCGGCGCCGGTTTGCCCGCGGCAACTTCCGTCCGCGAGGCCAATAGGCATTGACCTGGTTGCCCCCTTGTAGTAAACTGAGGTCGTTGCAGTAACCGATTACTAGTGGTTGTCGTGCCTTCCCATCATTGGCTGCTCGGCGTCGAGCGACATCCTCCGGCAAAGAGGCGGACCGTTGTCCTTGCTCGCCAAGGCCAAGGTCAGCCAGTGTAGAGAGGCGGCACCAGCGGACGGTTGCGGCGGTCGAGGGGGCAGTCTTTGGTCTACATAAAAGATGTCGCGCGTGAGGCGGGGGTTTCCGTGGCCACCGTGTCGCGCGTCGTCGCCAATACCGGCTATCCGGTCAGGCCCGAGACGCGGCGCCGCGTGCTAGAGGCGGTCGAGCGATTGGGCTATCGGCCTAACAGCCTCGCCCGCGGCTTGCGGGTCGGGCGCTCGGGCGTCGTGGGCTTGTGCGCGACGACGATCAGTAATCCGACCGTCATCTCCGCCGTGGAGGGCATCATCGGCGTGTGCCGGTCCGTCGACCGGCAGGTCCATCTGACGGCGACCTTCTGGGACGCGGCGGAGGAGATCAGACACCTGCGGCTGTTCTTGCAGGAGAAGATGGCCGGGGTGATCAGTTATCCGTCGGGTGCCCCCGCAGAGCACTACCTGCAGCTGCAACGAGCGGGAACGCCGGTGGTGCTTATTAACCGCGGCGTGCCGGGGCTCGTGGCGCCGATTGTCCGCTACGACTTTGCCGGTGGGTATGCCAAGGTCGTGGCATCTCTCGCCGAGCGGGGGCATCGCCGGATTGGGGCCGTGCTGCCCGGCAACGGCGTCGAGCGGCAGTACCACGCGCGGGTCTGGCGGGCCGCCTTCGAGCGAGCGGGCCTGGCGCCGGCCGACGACCTGGTTCGCCAAGGGCCCGTCGACCTCGTCACCGCCGAGGGCTATTCCTCGCACGGGGCCTACGTTGCCGTGCGGGATGTGTTGGAGAGTAGCAGTCGACCCACGGCCCTGCTGGCAGGCTCAGTTACCTTTACGCTCGCCGCGATCAGGGCAATCGACGACGCGGGCCTGCGGGTGCCGGACGACGTCGCCCTCGTCGGCACCGGCGATCAGCGCTGGGAGCTGCTCTTCACGCCGCGCATCCCGCTGCTATGCTTGGACTCGTTTAGGCTGGGAACCCAGGCGGCCGAAATGCTGAACGACCTTATCGATAACCCGGAGAAGGCGCAGGTGGGCGCCGAGGTGCTCGTGAGCGTCAGTCTGGAGAACGCAGAGGTAGGTAGCCCGCCCTCTCGCGTCTGAACGAGCGCCGGGCGGTGCATCACCCGGTTTCTGACCTAACCAAGGAAAGGTCCCACGGATAGGGGGCTAACGCCGAGTGGGGATAGCCTGCCGGCCGGGCCGGCGGGGCTGAGTTGCTAGCGATACCCGGCTGCCGAAAGCCGGGAAGGAGAAAGGATGAGTGTAGCGCTCGAGAAGATACACCCTCAGGTCTACCGAATCCCCGTTACCTTTGAGAACGGCGTCGTCGAGCTGTATCTCCTGCTGGGCAAGCAGGTGGCGCTCCTCGACACGGGGGTGAACGAATCCGTGCCGCGATACGTCGAGCCGGCGCTGAAGAGCCTCAACCTGGCGCTGTCCGACGTCGACCTCGTGATCAACACGCATGCCCATCCCGATCACGTGGGCGGAAACGAGGCCCTACGGCGGTCGTCGAAGGCTAAGGTGCTGGTGCACATGGCCGACCTGCCCACGACCCGCGGCCCCGAGTCGTTCGTCAGCTGCCGCTACGACATTACCGAGCTGATACGCATGGCGGGGCGCCAGGACTTGCTCTCGAACAGGATCGAGTTCCTGCAGCGCAACGTCGGCAAGGAGGTGCCGGTCGATCGGCTGCTGGAGGACGGCGACGAGATCGACCTCGGCCGGGGCATCGTTCTCCGGGTGATCCACGCCCCCGGCCATACGCCCGGCGCGGTGTGCCTCTATTGGGAGCGGGAGGGGATGCTGTTCACGGGCGACGCCTTGCAGGGGCGGGGCAATAGACCCGGCGTGCTGCCGCTCTATTTCTACGCCGCCGAGTACCTGCGCACGGCCGAGCGCATCCGCGAGGTGCCGGCCCAGACCGTATGCATGGCCCACGGCTACCACGCCGGTTCTGGCCCCAACCTGCCGGTCCGCCGGGGCGCGGAGGCCGCCAGCGTGGCCAAGGATAGCCTGGCGGTGGCGCGGCTGATCGACCGCGCCGTGGCCGAGGCTATGGCGGCCGGGGAAGCCGGGCCGCCCGTGGCGTTTGCCAAGGCCGTCCTCTCCCGGTTGCAGTACGATCTGCCGGTGATGCTCGACCGCGAAACCAGCGTCCCACTGCAATCCCTATCGTGCATAATGGCCCATCGCGAGCTCAGACAAGGGGGTGGGTCCTAGTCCAGCTGAATCTATGAGCGCGTTGTTCTCCGTGGCCTCGCCGGCCACAAACAATCAGATTGCCAGACGAAACTAGAGGAAGGAGCAAAGAAGAGAAGAATGGCAACGGCGAAGAAAGTAATGGTGATCGGCCTCGACGCCGCGATCAGCCCGCTGATGTACAAGTACGCTCAGGAAGGGCATATGCCGCGGGTGAAGCGGCTGCTCGACCATGGCGTGTACGGCGTCAACTGCATGCCCCCGTTCCCCAGCATCACGCCCCCGAACTGGGCGACCATCGCCACGGGCGCGACGATGATCACCCACAACGTCACCTGCTTCAACGTCCACAACCCGGGTGACGAGCTGACCGAGGTCCACCAGGGCTTCGATAGCAGCGATGTGCACGCCGAGTTCATCTGGGAGGCGGCCGAGAGGGTCGGCAAGAAGTCGATCGTCATCAATTACCCCACGAGCTATCCGGCGCGCATGAAGGAGGGCATCCAGCTCTTCGGCGTTGGTCTGGCCCCGAACGAGTGGCGCACCCGTGATGTCAAGCAGTGGGAAGACGGCTTCAAGGTCTCCGTGGCTTACGATCAGGTGTGGACGACCGGCTTCAAGATGGTCGGCACCGACATCGAGACCGAGCTTGCCCGCAAATGGGAGAATACGCCCAAGGCGGCGAAGATGCTGGAGGCGGAGCTGCCGCTGGAGTACCGCAAGCCGAAGTCGCCGGTCAAGGACTACACCTGGCACGCGCTGCTAGTCGACAGCGAGGGCAAGGGCTTTGACCGGGTCATCATCAGCGAGACGAAGGATTGCGCCAACGCGATGGCCGACCTGAAGGTGGGCCAGTGGAGCGACACCGTCATCCGCACCTTCGAGACCAAGGCTGGGCCGCAGGACGCCGCCTTCCGGATCAAGCTGCTTGAGCTGTCCGCCGACGGCGAGGACATCACGATCTACCGCACCTCGCTGTGCGCGCTGCAGGGCTGGGACTTCCCGGAAGGCATCGCCAAGGAACTGCCGCTGAAGGGCCTGCCGCTGCCGTACCCCGCGTATCAGCCGCTGAAGATGGGCTGGATCGACGTCCAGACAATGAACGAGCTCGTGGAGATGAGCCACGAGTACCTGGCCGAGGCCGCTCATTATCTGCTGACCAACAAGGAGTGGGACATCTATTATATGCATCTCCACACTCCTGACTGGGCCTACCATGCCTACAGCAACCTGGCCGACCCCACGACGGCGGAGAGCGAGGAAGAGTACAAGGTCTACAAGGCCGTCGACGAGTACATGTACGAGAGCATCGACAGGCTCATCGACCGCATCACCTCGGCCGCCGACGAGGACGAGACGGTGATCGTCCTGACGAGCGACCACGGCGCCAAGCCGACCGGCAACAAGGTCTACCCGGGCCAGATCCTGGCCGACGCCGGCCTCACCGTCTTCAAGAAGGCGGAGGAGTCTGGTGCCCACACCGAGGACGGCGAAGGCGTGGCCGTGGGCGGCCTGAGCAAGGTCAAGGCGGGCGCCAGCGGCGACATCGCCTCGAAGTTCGAGTACTTCGGGGAGATCGACTGGAGCACGACCAGGGCGGTCGTGCAGCGCTCCTGCCACGTGTTCATCAACCTGAAGGGCCGCAACCCGCATGGTATCGTCGATCCCAAGGACTACGAGGACGTGCAGGACGAGATCATCGCCGCCCTCCACAACTACACCGATCCCAAGACCGGCAAGAAGCCCATCACGTTGGCCCTGAAGCGGGAGGATGCCCGCATGATCTTCATGGGCGGCGAGTACATCGGCGACGTCGTCTACGCGATCGACGGACGCTTCTACGGCCAGCACGGCGGCCACCTGGGCACCGAGAAGTACGCGCAGATCGGCGATCTCCGCACCCTGTTCATGATGAGCGGTCCCGGCGTGAAGCAGGGCGAGATAGTCGAGCGGACGATCTTCCTCCAGGATGTCGTGCCGACGGTCTGCTATCTGGCCGACCTGCCTGTCCCGGCTCAGTGTGAGGGGTCGATCGTCTACCAGGCGCTCGAGGATCCGGACCAGCAGCGCCCCGAGCTGGAGAAGATCACGAAGCGCTACGACAAGATGCGCCGGTCGCTCGACCGGGCGCCGATGTGCTAGGGCTTGGGCCTAAAGGTTAGGCTCACGCGGGCGGGGTGGGCCCCGCCCCACATTGATTGATTCTCTTGCTGAGGCGGCGCAAAGCGCCG
>JAJZQK010000289.1 GCA_021847625.1 Chloroflexota bacterium | reverse complement strand
TCCGATCTGAATATGAGCAACCACTACCTCTACAGGTACGTTTGGTTAGCCTAGCAATTGGGACGCCGCACCACAACGATATACGTAACCCGGAGTGCTTCATGCTGAAGAAACGGTCCCTCTGCAGAATGCGTGGGACTCTGCCGCTAGCGTGATGACCCCCATGCCATGCCTGGAGGCGTCAGGCTGCAAGCCATCACTCATGGTGCAAGGCCAGGCAACACCCGTTGAGTCCAGGGCGCGATTGCCGCCAAAGCGCCGCATGTAAGGAATCTGTTCCGTGGTGGAAGGAGACTCGGGGGAGGTCTACATTTGTTTGCGTACATAGTTCGCCGCCTTGCGACTACGCTTCCATTGGTTGTGGTGGTCAGCATTATCGCTTTCAGCTTGGTATACCTCCTACCCGGCGACGCGGCCATGGCAGTACTTGGAGAGCAGTTGGCCACGGACGAGGATCTCTACCAGACTTTACGTGAAGAAATGGGCCTGGATCAGCCAGTTCCTATCCAGTACCTGAACTGGGCCCGCAAGGCAGTCACCGGTGATTTTGGCATGTCGCCCAGACTTGGACTGCCTGTTAGGCAGGTCATTGAGGAGAGAATAGTACCCACAGTTGAGCTGGCGATCGTCGCACTACTTTTGGCTCTTATGGTGGCTTTGCCGGTGGGAGTCCTCTCTGCGGCGAAGCCTAACTCCAGGCTGGACGTTATAGGAACCTTGTTTGCGCTCTCTGGGGTGGCCATCCCTCACTTCTGGTTGGGGATCATGATGATGTTCGTGCTGGCCGTATGGCTCCGATGGCTTCCCCCCTCTGGGTACGTATCACCCTTCGTTGACCTAGGTGAATCTCTCAGACTAATGATCATGCCTGGGCTCACGCTCGCCACGGGGTTGACTGCGGTGATCACTAGGCAGGTTAGGTCCGCTCTCATTGAGGTACTACAACAGGAGTACATAGTAACAGCTCGCGCCAAGGGATTGAGCGAGCAGATGGTTGTGCTGCGTCACGCTCTTAAGAACGCGCTCGTCCCAGTTGTGACAGTGATAGGGCTACAAACGGGGCGTCTCTTTGGCGGAGCGGTGGTCGTTGAGGTGATCTTCTCCATTCCAGGCATGGGGCGTCTCGTAGTGGACGCGATCGCCTACCGCGAGCTGTCGATAGTCCAGGCCGTGATAATGGTGATGGCACTTGCAGTCCTGGTTGCCAACCTATTAACCGATGTCATCTACGCTTATCTGGATCCCCGCATTAGAACAGCTTAGGAAGGGATAGTGGTGGAGTGGAATGCAAGGCTTACTCAGGAGCCAAGCGCCGTTTGGTCACGCGCCGATGAAGCCCGTAAGGGCCACTCTCATCTTCGTAGGGCAGCTTCTCAAGATTCGATTAGCGGGATTGGGGTTGGCAATCGTGGTGGGATTCCTCATCCTAGCGGCAGGAGCTGAGTTGATTGCTCCCTACGATCCTTACTACCAGGACTATCAGTCGGTACTGCAAGGGCCATCATTGGCGCACTTGATGGGAACCGACGACATGGGACGAGACGTGCTCTCCCGCATCATCCACGGCAGTCGTATCTCGCTTCAAGTGGGATTGGTGTCTGTTGGGCTGGCTATGGTGGGTGGGATCATACTCGGCCTGGCGTCCGGCTACTGTTCGGGTTGGCTGGATGAGCTGCTCATGCGCCTGGTTGACGCGGTTTGGTCATTTCCGGCCCTGCTGCTAGCACTTGCCATCACAGCCGCACTTGGACAAAGCATCGGAAATGCAATGATCGCCATAGGCGTCGTCTACATGCCCGCCTTCGCCCGTCTTGTGCGAGCACAGACGCTTTCCATCAGAGAGAGAGACTTTGTGCTGGCCGCAAGGCTGCTCGGGGCGACTCCGTCACGGTTGATGGTCAAGCATATTTGGCCGAACGTAACGGCACCCGTGATAGTTCAAGCGTCACTTTACGTTTCGTTCGCGATAATAACAGAGGCCTCACTCTCGTTTCTTGGGGTGGGGGTGTCGCTGCCGACTCCCGCATGGGGTTCCATGTTACGCGTTGGATACAGGTATTTGGAGACGGCGCTCTGGCTTCCGTTCTTCCCAGGCTTGGCCATCTTCCTTACGGTGCTGGGCCTGAATCTCTTGGGAGATGGGCTTAGAATAGTCTGGGATCCCAGGCTGCGGGCCAAAGGGAAAGGGTAGACACCATAATCGAGCCATTACAACGGCACCCATCAGTGCAGGTGTATGGATGGGCACGAGCCTATTAGACTATTTGATGGATGAAGGACGGGTACTTGACGTGGAAATGACTAACCGTGAGCGATTCTTGGCAGTGCTTGATGGCAAGAGTCCAGACCGCATTCCCTGGATGCCTCGAGTACGGCTCTGGTACAATGCCCGACAGACTGAAGGTACCATGCCCGCCCGGTTTAAGGGGATGACCGAGCAAGAGGTAGGGAAGGCAATTGGCATTGGTGATCCGGCGCGCGACGGGTTCATTTTCAGGACCCGCCACGAAGGAATGGATGTACGTGTGCAGTACGAACCGGGACTGGTTCGTACAACGTACATTACCCCTTTCGGCACGGTCGCCTATGGACAAACAACTACCGCCTATCTCGAAGGACGCAGCGTCTCCGGTTTGGCAACGGAGCACCCCATTATGACTGCCGCCGATTTTCGTGTTTGGGAGTACGTCACCGAGCACACATGGTACGAGCCCGCCTACGAGGAGTACCTGGCCTACGAGAACATGATTGGCGACGAAGGTTACCCAACCGTGAAAGTGGGAGACTGCCCGTTCCATTACTTCTTGTTACACCTGTGCGGCTACAACGATGCGTTCTATTTGATGGCGGATCACCCCGAGGAGCTCAACCATCTGATGGCGGTCATGACCCAGGTGGAGAGAGAGCGCCTGTGGCCAATTATCGCGGAGTCGCCCGCTCGGTCCATCATGCATGGTGAACACTTCGACTCACAGATGACTCCCCCGCACCTCTTCCGGAAGTACATAATGCCCTATTACAAGGAACTCAGTGCCCTGCTGCATTCGAAGGGGAAGAAGCTCTCATGGCACGCCGATGATGACGCTCAAGCGATTCTGCAGGAGATCAAGGAGTCGGGTTTCGACATGTCCGAGTGCTTCTGCACGGCGCCGATGGTGAGGGTTACTCTGGAGGAGGCTAGGCAGGCCTGGGGCAATGAGGTTATCATCTGGGGCGGTATTCCATCCATCGTGCTAGAGGATACCTTTCCCCAGGACGCGTTCGAGGCGTACGTGAAGGATGTCCTACGTACAATCGCTCCCGGTGATGCCATGATATTGGGAGTGTCAGACAACATGATGCCGCGATCGATTATCGAACGTGTCGAACTCATCTCTGACATGGTTGAGCAGTACGGCAAGTACCCGATCAACCCGAGAGAAATTGGGTAGTGAGATACGTGAGTGCACCTATCTTTGCCAAGGTGGCAGTAAAGGCAGGAGGAATGACTGAGTGGCCGATCTCAATGCAATCTATGAAGCGGTGATCGAGGGCGATGCCCCGAAAGTCAAGGGTCTTACCGAGCAGGCGGTGGCCGATGGCGAGGACGCCCAGAAGGTCTTGCAGGAATCCCTCATCCGGGCGATGTCCGAGGTCGGGCGGCGGATGAAGGCGCAGGAGTTCTACGTGCCGGAAGTGTTGATCGCCGCGCGGGCGATGCAGTGGGGCCTGGGCGTGCTCAAGCCGCTGCTGGCGGGCTCTGGCCTGGAGCCGGTGGGCACGGTGGCGATTGGCACCGTGAAGAGTGACCTGCACGACATCGGCAAGAACCTGGTCGGTATGATGCTGGAGGGCGCGGGCTTCGAGGTCATCGACCTGGGCACCGACGTGATGCCGGAGAAGTTCCTGGCCGCCGTCAAGGACAAGGGCGCCAACGTGATCGGCATGTCGGCCCTTCTGACCACGACGATGCCGAACATGAAGAAGGCGATCGACGCCCTGAAGGAAGCCGGCCTGCGCGATCAGGTCAAGGTGCTGGTGGGCGGCGCGCCGGTGACCCAGCGCTATGCCGACGAGATCGGCGCCGACGCCTATGCCCCCGACGCCTCCACCGCCGTTGACGCCGCGAAGGCAGTGCTACGCGCAGGCTAGTGCGTGAGGAGGGCGGGGCCCACATGGTTGAGGCTTGGTCATAGAATATCAGGCTGTCTGCACGCATGGTTTGAGGCCGACCCGCAGGGGCTGATGGGACTTTAATCTGTGCGGGAGGACCAGTTGGTACACCAGCACAAGGAAGGCGCCCGGCCCAGGCCATCGAAGATGGCCTTGCACCGGCCGTTGAAGTTCGCGATAGCCCGGGAGCACAACTGGCGGAAGATGCGGCGTACCTCCGCCCCCCTCGCCACAGTGCGGGTAGAGTCCGCGCTTGCTCGTAACCAGGGTACGACCCTGCACCTCGCAGCACTGTCGCAACTTGGAGATGGGGAGGCCCTGCTTTGGGCTGGAACTGGGCGATGCTGCACTCGAGGCGCTGACGAGAGCCGTCGAGATACAACCTAACCTAGTGGCGGCATACTACCTGGTTGCTCTGGGGTATCTGCACCGGGACAACAAGTCGGCCGCGCGAACGGAGTGCGACAGTGCGCACGCCATGGACTCGTCACCGCCCAGATGCATTGAACTGGAACAGCAGATGGAATAAGTGGAGAGTGTCGCTTCGTCACGGTGAGCCTCTCGGCTTGGATTCGTGGGGATTAGCGTCAGCTCTTGTGCAAATGGGAGGCTAAGGTATGAAGGGTGCGGAAGTAGTTGCCGACATCCTTAGGCGTGAAGGGGTAGATACCCTCTTCTGTTTCCCAATCAATCCCGTCATCGACACCTGCGCTTTGACCGGCATTCGGCCGGTTCTGGCTCGCACTGAGCGCACCGTGGTGGGGATGGCTGACGGCTACACGAGAGCGACCAATGGCCGCCGCACCGGGGTTTGTGTCAGCCAGTACGGCCCGGGGGTCGAAAACGCCTTCGGCGGCGTGGCCCAGGCATACTCGGATTCCACGCCCATCCTCTATATGCCGGCCGGTCAGAGGCAGGCTCGCCTTGGATCCGAACCCGTGTTCGACGCGGTAAAGAACTTCCAGTACGTGACCAAGTGGGCTGCCCGACCGAATTTCGTGGAGCGGTTGCCGGAGTTCTTGCGGCGCGCCTTCACCTACCTGCGGACCGGACGGCCCGGGCCTGTGCTGCTGGAATTGCCGATGGACGTTCTAGGCGCGGTGATGGGCGAGGCCGATCTTGACTACCAGCCCGTCAGGGGCGCCAAGGGAATGGCGGACCCGGCCGACGTCCGCACCGCCGTCAAGGCGATCATCGCCGCCAGGCTCCCGGTGATCCACGCCGGAGCTGGCATC
>JAJZQK010000288.1 GCA_021847625.1 Chloroflexota bacterium | reverse complement strand
AAGCCGAAAAACGCGAACGCCCCGCCACTGTTGCCGGCTATCGCGCCGCGAGCCGCGTTGGCGGTCGGCGTCAGCAACACCGCCTTTTCGGGGGAGTCGTTGCCCGCCGCGGCCATGACCTGGCTTACCCCGCCGCTGATCCCCAGGGTGTAGTTGGCGGTCACCCCGGAGACATAGTTGAAGATCTGAACTTCGAAGGTACCCGGCGCCGCCCGCTTCACGGTGGCAGTCTTGGTAGCCAGCGTCGCGGTGCGGTCGGTCTCCGAGCCCCCGACGACCAGGGTGCCGCCTTCGTAGACGTTGAAGCCGTAGCCGTCCGTGAAGAGCCAGTTGGCCGGGGACACGGCGAGGCTAATCCCCAACTCTGTCTCGCCGCCCGGATACTCGACCGTGAAATAGCTGTAGCTACCCCCGCCATCCCCCGGCAGGCTCCCCGTGGCCAGGTAGGCCGGGTCGTGGACCGCCACCACTTGCCCGGGACTGGCGTTGTCCGCGACGCCGACGGCGACCGCCTGCGGCGCTAGGCCCTTGACCTCAAGGGTGAAGGCCGAAGTGCTGCCGTTAGTGTAACTGTACACCTGCACCAGGTACTGGCCGGGCTCCTCCGTGGCGAGGTCCAGCTGCGCGGTGCTGGCAGCGCCGACGTCCTCGCCGCGCTTGCCCTGGCCCACCTGGCCGCTGGGCCCGTAGACGTTGAAGCCGAAGGCCGCGTCCGTGAGGCCCCAGCCGGGGTCCCAAGTCAGATGCACCGTGATCGGTGCGCCGCCTCCGGGATAGTCGAAGAGATAGTAGCGAAACGCCCCGGACCCGCTGCCGGTCAACGTGCCGCTGGCGGAGGAATCGGACTGAGAAAACTGGACCGCCGTCTCGGGGGTAGAATTGTCGGCCAGGACCACCCCGGGAACCAGCGCCAGGGTCAGGAAGACCGCCAAGATCACCCGCAGCCAAACGCGTCGCATCGCGCCCTCCCTCGGCGGGTGGAACGGCCACAACCAGATACCCCGCCAGCATCTGCCACTCGGCGGCAGCAGCCGGCCTGGCCCTACCCGCCCCGAATACTCAATGCCCTTCTCGTTCTCGTCTGCACCGACGCCAGACCGGCGGCTACGCTGCCAATGGCTTCGTATCCGGCCCGAGTGCGCCAAGTACATACGCTCACTATTTGTATTGTAGCCAATCAAGCGATTGCAGACAATGTCCCAAGGAGGGTACACCACGGTCACAGCCCTGGGCCCCAATGGTAGGCACACACAATGTAGCTACTGATAGGTTACAATGCTGCCGACCGAGGGCCCGACCTGACGACCGTCGTGATCCTGGGCTAAACCCCTTCCCTGTGCTATTATTCGCACTTTTAATGATCTGGATTCTAACGACGTCACATAGTGAGACAGGGGGTCTTATCGCCTAAGGCACCAGAGTGGAGGCAGCGACAGTCGATAGACTGAGGCATTTGCGAGACATTCGTAGCCTTGGTTTCGTGCCCAAGGGTAGGCATCCGAAGGCTGGCTTGGCAATCGCCTCTCCGGACCGGCGTTTTGAAAACACACAAGGGAGGACCGGTAATGTCGGCGAACCTGGAGCGCAAGGCGACGGACCAGAAGCAAGGTGGTGTAGGCGCCGGACCTCTGACGGCGGAGGATCAGGTCCGGCTGCTCCTCGACAATCTCCCCAGAAGGTCTTCGCCAAGAACAAGGACTCGGCGTACGTGTTGTGCAACAAGAACTACGCGACCGGCTTTGGTCAGACGCCTGATGAAATCTTAGGGAAGAACGATTTTGACCTCTACCCAAGGGACTTGGCGGAGAAACACCGAGCGGACGACATCAACGTCATGGCCGGCACCGTTCCCGTCTCGATCACGGAGAGGTACACCGAGAACGGGGAGCAGCGCGCCTCCCAGATTATGAAGATTCCGCTCAAGGATGAGGAGGGGACGGTGACCGTCCTCCTCGGTATCCGCTGGGACGTCAGCGACCGGGTGAAGGCCGAGGATGCTCGCCTCGCGGCTGAGGAGATGGTGCGGAAGCAGGCCGAGGAGATACTGACCATCTCAACGCCGGTGGTCCAGATCTGGGATGGCGTCGTCGCCATTCCTCTCATCGGCACTTTGGACAGCCAGCGCACGCAGCAGATCATGGAGCAGCTACTGCAGCGCATTGTGGATACCAGATCGACCGTGGCCCTGATGGACATTACGGGGGTGCCGGGAGTCGACACCCAGACCGCCCGGCATCTCATCGAAACCGTTGCGGCAGTTCGCTTGCTGGGCGCGCAGGTGGTCCTGACGGGCATCCGCCCCACTATTGCCCAGACTCTCGTCCACCTGGGGGTCGATCTATCGGGTGTCACGACGCGCTCGTCTCTGGCCGCCGGGCTACGCGTGGCTCTGGATCTGCTGAACCTCCAGGTGGTCCCCAAGGAAAGAAGCCGGTAGAATCCGCTGCGCCTCCACGGTCGCAGTGCCAAGTGAGGGCCTCATGGCAGATAAAGGCATCTCAGTAACAGGACTTACGCGGTGGGATGTCCACCGGCCTTAACAATTGAATAAGAGAGACGCCACGGTCGGGTACAATGCGGTTGCTACACCAATCTGTTCCCGACGGAGGTTTCCCTCGTGGCGTCTCGGCTCTATCGTACCACACGTGGTCTCTATGCTCAGGTGGCAATCGTCTTGCACCGTCTCGGCTTGGCTGAGATCGGCAGCCCGACTACCGCGGTCCTGGTGGGCCTCTATGTGACCGGCTTGATCCTGCTCGACGTGCGCCAGACGCGGACACGCCTCACACGCTTCCCGGCGGCTCACTGTCACGATGCCCTCAACCGCCTGCCGCGTTTGATGCCGTTCTCGACGCGGGCCTTGATGGCGCTGCTGATCGCTTGGGCCAAGCGCCAACCGTTGGGCTACCTGTGCCTCGATGACGTTGCGGTCGAGAAGGCCTTCGCTAAGCGGCTGCCCTGGGCCGGGTGGACCTACTCCTTCGCCAAGAAGCGCAAGGTTTACGGACCGCACGTCGTGGTCCTGCTCTAATGACCCGGGGGCCGATCTGACGGCCTTGGTTGTACGCAAGCGGATCAGATGGAGCATCGAGACGATCTTTCGCGACACAAAGCAGTCTGCCGGTTTGGAGGCTTGCCAGTGCTGGGTAGACCAGGCGATGGTGCGCCACGTTGGTCTTGTCCTCCTGACTGTCCTTTGTCGTACCGCGGATGCCGCGAGTCGATCTAGAGGAGACGGTGGGCTCGGTCAAAGAGCGCTGGCAGTTGGAGGTTGCTCGCAATCACGGGTCTCCACCCGCCCCACTCAAGGCATGCCCACCTCATCTCAGAGCGACCGCGTAACTCCTGTCAGCTGAGTCTCGCGGACCGACCAGCCGTTGGGGCTTGCCTGCTAGCTCTCTTTGGGAGCCGCGGCTCTGCTTGACACCTCCCCCGGGTACTGGTTATGATTGGGCGGGAGCACCGCCTGGCGGTGAAGTTTCATGTTTAACAATTCGACGAACCCAAATCAGGCAAACCGCACTGGCGCCCGATAGGCGTGCGGTTTGCCCCTGAAAGGCAGAGGGGACCATGGACCAAGTCGTACAGACCCTATTGGTCAGCGCCGTGGTCTCCGTCATTGCCTTCGTTTTTGGCTTCTATTTCCGGCAAATCGCTCTGCGTGATCAAGCCAAGGCAGCCGAGGAAAATGCGGCTCGCCTAGTGGCCGACGCCACGGCGAAACAGAAGGAGCTACTGCTCGAGGCCAAAGACGAGGCCCTGCGGCTGCGGAATGCGGTGGAGGCGGAGCTGCGCGAGCGGCGGGCCGACCTACAGCGGCAGGAACGGAGACTGCAACAGCGAGAAGAGAACCTAGACCGTAAGGTCGAAAGCACGGAACGGCGCGAACGCGCCATCCAACAACGTGAGAAGGATATCGAGGCCATCCGCTCGGAGGCCGAGGGCCTGAAGAAGCTGCAAAGGCTGGAGCTGGAGCGCATTTCCGGCCTCACCCAGGCAGAGGCGCGGGAAACCCTGCTGCTCGACATCGAAGAGGAAGTCAAGCAGGATGCCCAACGCCGAGTGCGTGAAATCGAACACGAGGCTAAGGCGGAGGCCGACCGGCGCGCGCGCAGTATCGTCGCGCTCGCCATCCAGCGCTGCGCCGCCGATCAGGTGGCCGAGACCACCGTTTCGGTGGTGCCCCTGCCTAGCGACGAAATGAAGGGCCGTATTATTGGCCGCGAGGGTCGCAACATCCGCGCTCTCGAATCGGCGACGGGCGTCGACCTGATTATCGACGACACGCCCGATGCGGTGACTCTTTCCGGCTTCGACCCGGTACGCCGTGAGGTGGCGCGCGTTGCCCTCAACAAGCTGATCCTCGACGGCCGCATCCACCCCGCGCGCATCGAGGAAGTGGTGCAGAAGGCCCGGCAAGAAGTCGACGGCATTATCCGGGAAGAAGGCGAGCAGGCATCCTTCACCGCCAACGTGCACGGCCTGCATCCCGAACTGATCCGTCTCCTCGGCCGGCTCAAGTTCCGCACGAGCTACGGCCAGAACGTGCTGCTGCACTCCATCGAGGTGGCTTTGTTGGCCTCTACGATGGCCGCGGAGCTCGACGCCGACGTGCTTACGACCCGCACCGCCGGCCTGCTGCACGACATCGGCAAGGCGGTCGACCACGAGGTGGAAGGGCCGCACGCGCTGATCGGCGCTGACCTGGTGAAGCGTTTCGGCCGCTCGACCAAGGTGGTGCACGCGGTGGCTGCCCACCACGCCGACGAGGAGGAGCCACAAACCATGGAGGCGATCCTCGTGCAGGCGGCCGACGCCATCTCCGGCGCCCGCCCCGGCGCCCGGCGCGAAACGGTGCAGAACTACATCAAGCGTCTGGAGGCGCTGGAGAACATCGCCAACTCGTTTGCGGGCGTGGAAAAATCGTTCGCCATCCAGGCGGGGCGTGAAGTGCGCATCATCGTCAAGCCTGAAGAGGTGGACGACCTCTTCGCCGTGCGCCTGGCGCGCGACATCGTCAAGAAGATCGAGGACACGCTCGAGTATCCCGGCCAGATCAAAGTGACCGTAGTGCGGGAAACGCGCGCGGTCGATTACGCGAAGTAAGTTCCGAAGGAGTTGGGGGCGGAGCGCCCGCTGCCGGCTCGTCGCCTGACGTCCCTGGTGCGCGCCGCGGCGTGTATTTACTAGCGACGGGGTGGACGGACGGCGTGGTGGCGTGACCGCCCCCCTTTGTGTCCGAATATGCGAGTATTGATGATCGGCGATGTGGTTGGCCGCCCTGGCCGGCTGGCCGTCAGCGCCCTCCTGCCTGACCTGCGCCGCTCCCAGAATATCGACTTTGTGGTCTGCAACGGCGAGAACGCGGCCGGCGGGCGCGGCCTCACCAGCGGCACGGCCGGCGAGCTCTTCGCCGCTG
>JAJZQK010000287.1 GCA_021847625.1 Chloroflexota bacterium | reverse complement strand
GCGGTGGAGGGGTGCGACGTCCTCGTGGTGCAGGTGCCCGACGGGCAGGACAAGCCATACCGCGCCAACGGTCGCGTCTACGTGCGCATCGACAAGGAGGTGCACGAGGCCACGCGGGAGGAGGTCGGCCAGCTCATGTTTGAGTCCGGCCGGGTGCAGTACGAGCGTCTGCCGGTGCCCGACGCAGAGTTCGCGGAGCTCGACGACGCGCTGGTGCGCGGCTACTTCGAGGACGTTCGCCGCCTTCCCCACCCCGCGGACGCCCCGGAGCGCACGCGGTTGCTGGTGAACCTGGGCTTCGCGACCCACCACGCCGGCCGTGTGGTCCCCACGGTCGCCGGCCTGTTGCTCTTCGGGATCCGGCCCCAGGATCGGTTGCCAGCCGCGACACTCAAGTGCGCCTTCTTCTACGGCCTGCACCAGGGTGCTCAACTCCGCGACCGGGGCGACGTGGTCGGCCCGCTGACACGGGTCATCGACGAGGGTGCGGCCTTCGTCGCCCGCAACCGCCGCCTGGTGCCCCGGATGGAGGGCGTGCGGCGGGTGGACGTCCCGGAGTACCCTGACTACAGCGTTCGCGAGGCGATCGCCAACGCTGTTGCCCACCGCGACTGGTCGCTCGAAGGCGCGAAGGTACGGCTGTTCATGTTCGACGACCGCCTGGAGATCTGGAGCCCGGGCAAGCTGCCGCCGCCCATCACGCTGGAGCGGCTGGGTTATGACCAATTCTCCCGGAACAAGGTCATCGCCCGGGTCTTGGTCGAGCTGGGGTACATCGAGGAGGTCGGACTGGGCATCCGCCGGATGCGGGAGGAGATGGCGAGCCTCGGTCTGCCGGAGCCGGAGTTTCGGGAGGACGGCTTCAGCTTCGTCATCACCCTCCGCAGCATCGCCCCCCGCGAGGGGGTGGCCGCCCCCGCTGACACCTTCCGGGCGCTCGTGGAGCGCGGTGAGGTCAGTGAGCGGCAGTACAAGGGACTTCTGTATGTGCGGGAGCACGGCACCATCGCCCGCCGTGAGTACGTGGCGTTGACTGGAGTATCAGAGCGAACGGCCGCGAACGACTTAGCCGACCTGGTGCGCAGGGGGCTGCTCGAACCGACTGTGGGTCGTGGTCGGCGGACTGCCTACCGATTGCGCGACCACGCCGACTGAGAATCGTGCAATAATCGTGCAGGCTATTGCACGATACCTGCACGATTGCGACCGATAAGCGGCGGCCAGGCGCTGTCGGGACTATCACGCACGGGCCCTCTGATCGGTAAGCCCCCGCGCCAATAGGAATTACAAGATGGTAGCACGCTCTGTCTCGAGAGGGAGTATCCCGACCCTGCCGCCGGTATTGTGAGGACGACGGTAGCTAGATGTGGGGCTTGGCAGCGAAGGTGCTCGCTGGGTCTGAGTGCCCGGTGAACCCGTGCCGGGTGGAAGATGCGGGCTGCAGTCTGTGCCGGCTGGAGTTCCCACACGGACTACGATTCGACTTGGGGCAGTTTCTGGCGCGGCAGCTTCCGCTCGCCGTGCTTCCGAAGAGAGTGTGGGATGGACTCGTAGGGAACGGTCGATGACTTCTGAGACATCCTCCAACCTCGTCCTGCACGCCCCACTGGAGGCGGTGCCGCCGCCTCGTCGGGGTCGCGTCAAGCGTTACCTGAACCTGAACGCCTTGCAGGTCATCGAGTTGCTCGGGCTGTTCCCCCTGGCCGTTAGCGTCGCCACCTTCTCTCTCCTGAGTCGGCGTCGCCTGCCCAAATGCACGGCCCAGATGGGTCGTCCCAAGGTCTGTTCCGACGCCTCGATCCTCATCATCGCGCTCATCGGGCGCGTCCGGAAACTCTCTTATCCCGAAGTCTGTCTCTGGCTGGTCGATTGGCCGGCTCTGGCTTCGGCTTGCGGCTTGCCCGTGGGTCGGGTTATCCACGCGTCCCACGAGAGCCGACGGGTTCGCCAGCTCGGAGCTTACCCCATCTGGCTGCTCTACCTCTACCTCGTCTGGCGAGCCATCCGCTTTGGACTCATTCGCGGCCGCGATGTCGTCATCGACTCGACGCTGGTTACCGCCTGGACCCGACTCGATCTCTCTGCGGCCTGGTCCTACCCCTCAAGCAAAGGCCGCATCTTCGGTTACAAGGTCCACACCTTGCTCGACCGCTACGCGAAACTGCCCATCTTCTTCCTGCTCTCGCCGGCCAATCGGAACGACCTGCCGTTTGCCTACCCTCTGCTCTGGATTGGCCGCTTCCTCCTCCGGCTACCGATCCACGTCGTGCGGGCGGACGGTGCCTACTGGGGCTTCCACTTGGTGCGCTTCATCGTTACCGTCGTCAAGGCCCGCCCGATCATCCCGTTCAACCGCAAGAAGCAGCCACTCAAGAAGGTTCGCCATCTCGTCTGGTACTACCTGAGCTACGCCGCGCGCTCGATCATCGAGCGGTTCTTCACCGTGGCGAAGCGCTACTACCGCTTGGACACCAGCTACGTCGAAGGCTGGGACGCGGTGCTCATTCGTGTCACCCTGACCCACTGCGCGATCCTCGTCGTGGCTCTGGTCGCCGAGCAGGCTGGTGCACCCGAGCTTCGGCTCTCCCCCAGCCGCGTCCTCGCCCACTACCTACCTGTCGAGGAGGCCATCTGACTTATGCAGCGGTCTCACTCCACCGCGAACGCGTTGACCTCGATCTCGAATTCGAGTCGGACCGTGGGCGCCAGATCCGACAACGAGCAGTAGAAGAGCACTTCCCGCTGCCACGGGAACACGTCGTGCCCGATCTCGTGCAGGACGGCCCATTTCTTCTGGTGCGTGTGGAGGCTCTTCCTGACCCAGGCGTGCCGGTCGCGCGCTTCCAGCATGGCGCCAAGCTTCGCCAGGGTGGGGCGCAGCCCGGCGCCCCGCAGCAGCTCCTCGAGCGGCTCTTCGGCCAGCCGGAGCTTCCGCGCTTCCAGGCACAGCTCGATAGGGAGCGGCGGCGCAGACACGCCGACCTCCCGGCAGGAGATCCGCTGCCAGCGATCGGATGGTCAGGATCGTTGCCAGCACGCGCCGCATGACGGTCTCCCTCCTGGCGCTCGCGGCGACGGCGCAGCTCCAGCTTCAGTGCGATGATGCGCTGGATTTCTTCGCGCTCGTCGGGCGTCAGGTGCTCGGCGCTGCGGAAGGCCACAGCCGGTCGAGCGCTGGCCATCTCACCCGGCAGCGGGTACCCAGCGCGTCGCATCAGGTCGAAGTAGTCCGCGTTGTTGCACTGGGCGAGCGCCCAGAGGGCCCGCGGCGATGGCTCCTTCACCTTATCGCGCTTGAGCAGGCTCACATACCCGCTAGAGATGTTGCAGCGCGCTTCGACATCCCGCAGCGTGAGCCCGCTCTCCTCGCGCAGCGACCGCAAGTGGGCACCTAGCGTCTCTGCCATGGAGATCCTCTCGGCTTGCCCAACAGCGACAGCTCCATTGCACCGGCAATCCGCTCGCTAACGTAAGCACCTGCCACTGCTTCGAAGATTATGCTATGCTTAGCCAGTAGAGCAAGGCCGCTATAGTCGGGTGCGCGGCGCCCGCGGGCGCGGCACCAGAGAGGGAACGGCGATGAGAAGCAAGCGCGAGTTGATCCAGCGGGACGGCAAGAAGTACTACGTGCGGCGCGACACGGAAACGGGTCGGTTTATGGAGTGGGACCGCGTGGACCGCTCGCTCCGGCAGGACGTGCGGCAGCGAGCGCAGCGGACCGTCCCGCCGGGGCAGGGCGACCGCGGCGACCAGCGGCGCCGGCAGAGATAGTCGCGCTGCGCTGATGGTGGGAGGAGTGGCATGAGTGACGTCTCGATCCCGATGAGCCTGCCTTTGGACAGCGACGGCTTCCTCCGCCGCGAGTGCCCCAAGTGCGAGCGCCAGTTCAAGTGGCTGCACCGCGAGGCGGAGCCATCTTCGGAGATAGAGGCGCCGGCGCCCGAGGCTTACTTCTGCCCGTACTGCCACGAACCGGCCCCGCCGGACGCGTGGTGGACGAAGGAGCAGCTCGACTACGCCCGCGCGCTGGCGATGGCGGAGGTCGTCGGCCCCCAGTTGCGGCGATTCCAGCGGAGCCTCCAGTCGCTCAACCGGCCCGGCGGGTTCCTGCGCGTGGATGTCACGCCGTCGGCCACACCGCGCCCTGAGGCCCTGACCGAGCCGGACGACATGGTCCGCGTCGACCTGCCGTGCCACCTCGAGGAGCCGCTCAAGATCGACGAGGCCTGGACTGCCGAGGTTGCGTGCCTGGTGTGCGGCATCCGTTACCCGGCCGAACTGGTGCGGGCATTGCCCGAGGCGGACGCGGAGGGCTAGGGTGATCGCCGCGACGGCCACCGGCCCCGAATCGCTGCCACAGCTCGAAGACCGCGTTCTCTACCACTTGGTGGAGCTGACGGGCGACCACCCGCTGCCGCTTGGCGAGGGTGTCAGCGAGGCGGCCCTGGCGGAGCGCCTCGCGGAGGAGCTGGGGATCGCGCCGGACTTCGCGCAGAGCGACGAGTTCTATGGCTCGTCTGCCCGTGGAACGGTGCTCGCGGCGGTGAAGGCACTCGAGGACGAGGGGCTGTTAGAAGCTATCAAGGTCATGGGGCCCTGGACCATCCGCCCAACCCGCGACGGGCGCCGCCGGGTCGATCAATGGCGCCAGCAGTGGCGCCAGGCTCAGGATCGCGCCGTGCAGCGCCGCATCCTGGAGGAGCTGGAGCGGTGCTGGCGGGCCGACCCGGGCCACTACGCCTACACCTCCCGCCTCGACGTCGAGCGGCTGTGCGCCGACTTGGGCGTGCCTCGCGAGGACTACCTTGCGAACGCTCAGCGCCTGCTCGCCCAGGGGAAGATCGCCGAGAACAAGCTTGACCAGGCATCGCTGGCAGACGGGTACGCCCACATCACCGAGGCAGGGCGCCGGGATCTCGAGGTTGCCTCCGGCACGCCCCGACTCAGCCCGGGTGCCCAGGAGGCCTGGGTGGAGGTCGCGCGCCTGCGCCGACGCCTCCAACTGGCCGAGCGGAACATGTCGTCGCTGATTGCGGACGACGAGCTGCGTCGGCGCTGCCAGGACCTGCTCGCGGCGGAGGGCCACTACGATCGCGTGATCCGCGAGGCCTGCGTCATCCTCGAGGATCGCGTCCGCACGGCGATCAGCGCCGACAAGTCAGTCGTCGGCACCGCCCTGATGGAGGCAGCCTTCGGCCCGAGAGCTGGCCCGCTCCGCCTCAGCGGCAATGACCAGGAGCAGCGTGGGGCGATGGAGCTCTACCGCGGGGTGATGGCTTTCTTCCGCAACACGGCCGGGCACAACGTGATCGAGACGTACAGCCAGGGCGACGCCGTCCGCTTCGTCGTCCTGATCGATCTGCTGCTCGGCATGGTCAGAGCCGCCACCTCCCAGGCTCCCGACCTGCAAGCGAAAGATCGGA
>JAJZQK010000286.1 GCA_021847625.1 Chloroflexota bacterium | reverse complement strand
AACCTCGAGGTCGGCATCTGCGGCGAGCACGGCGGCGATCCGAGCTCGATCGAGTTCTGCCACATGATCGGCCTCAACTACGTGAGCTCTTCGCCGTTCCGCGTCCCGGTGGCGCGCCTGGCGGCAGCGCAGGCCGCGCTGTCCATGAGCGAACGCGACAAGTAAGGCAATCTGAACCGCACTCGCGGGGGCGGGCCGGCATCGGCCCGCCCCTATGTCTTATAATATGCATGACCGACGATCACCACGGATTGCCGTCGGGCCGGGCGCGGCCAACGTAAGCGGCACCCGAGCTTAGCGGGCGGCCTTCGCCGGCTAACTCTTACGGCAGGGCATGCAACACAGCCACATACGCAAGCGAATCGAAGAATCAGAGCACAGGCTCTCCCCGCTGGCAGCCAAGAGCAGCTACACGCGCGGCCGCCTGCGGCCGGAGCCCGAGTCGCCGATGCGCACGGCCTACCAGCGCGACCGCGACCGCGTCATCCACTGCAAGTCCTTTCGCCGTCTCAAGTTCAAGACGCAGGTCTTCCTGGCCCCCGTCGGCGACCACATCACCACGCGCCTGAGCCACACGATGGAGGTGGCCCAGATCGCGCGTTCGATCGCCCGCGCGCTCAACCTCAACGAGGACCTCGCGGAGGCAATCAGCCTGGCCCATGACCTCGGCCACACGCCCTTCGGCCACGCCGGGGAGGACGTCCTCAATCGGATCTACCCGGAAGGGTTCCACCATAGCGAGCAGAGCCTGCGAGTGGTGGACTTTCTGGAGCACGATGGGGAGGGCTTCAACCTCACCCACGAGGTAAGGGACGGCATTCTCCATCACTCCAAGGAGCGAAGGGCGATCGAGGCCGCCGGGCGCGGGCTCGCCCACACGATCGAGGGGCAAATCGTGCGGCTGGCTGACACGATTGCCTACGTCAACCACGATCTGGGCGACGCCATCCGGGCGGGGATCCTCACCCTGGATGAGGTGCCGTCGCGGT
Organism: Chloroflexota bacterium; assembly: GCA_021847625.1. The sequence goes on along the minus strand of JAJZQK010000286.1, from coordinate 4,446 downwards.
GCTTGCAGGTGCTGGGCATTCGCCATTCCCAGCGGATCGACACCATGGTCTGCGACGTCGTCGACTACAGTTGGGACCAGGTACGGGCCGGCGAGGACAGCGCGGGCCAGGGAGCCGACGCACACGCCCGGGCAATGGAGGAAATCGCCCGCCTGGCCGACGAGGGTCAGGCGCTTGTCGGCATGAGCGGCGAAGTACTGGGGGCCACGAACGAGCTGCGCGAGTTTCTTTTCCAGCGCGTGTACACGGATTCCCCCGCGAAGACGGAGGAGAAGCGGGTGCAGGCGATGCTGGCTCAGCTGTACAAGCACTTCTGCGAGGAACCGGCGCAGATGCCGGAGGAGTTTCGGCGCAATCCGCGAGGGGAGCCGACCGAGAGGCTGGTCTGCGACTATCTCGCGGGCATGACGGATCGGTACGCCAGACAGGTGTTCGAAGATATCTACCTGCCGAGGTACAAGTCCCGCCCGGGCCTGCCGGGCGGGCCGCCGTTTGAATAGGAGAAAGCGAGGGGATGTGTGGAAAGGCGGATGTACGATAGAACTCTCAAACGGGGCGCCTCGCCGGCGCGGGCGTTCCTATTTGCCTGTCTTGGCGCGGTCCTGCTTGCTATTCTTCTGACCAGCGCCCTGCAACTGCCGGCAGTGACGGCGCTGAGCCCCTGGCTGGGGCTAGGGACGGTGGGTCTGTTGATCCTTGGCTCGCTCGTCTACATTCTGGCGCCGCTTTTCTCCAGGCAGGAAGACGTGCGAGCGCAAGAGGCCTATGGCACTCACCGCGACGTGCTGGCGAACATCGTCTCCGCCGTCGTCCTCGGCAACCTGATCTTGTTGCCGTTGCTTCTTATCCTGCTGGTCGCCACGGGCTTCATCCCGCTCGACATCCCCGCGGGGGCCGGCCCCCAGCAGGTGCTGACGGGGATCGTGGATCTCGTCCAGACCAGCCAATCGCTGCTGGTCGTGGTGGCCCTCGTGGGCCTCGACATCGCGCTCCTGGCCGTCGTCTATCTGCGCACGCTGCGCACCGGCGCCACGACGGAGCGGGAGATGGGCCTGGTGGGCAGCCATTTCCTGCGCAACTTCGGCCTGGGCGTGCTGGGGGCGGTCGTTATCCTGGTCATCAGCGTCGCCATCGGCCTGGCGTTGACGCAGTTCGGCGTCCAGCAGACGCAGACGGAGGAGCTGGCCATCACCAGTGCCTCGCCGAATGTGTTCTACATGCTCTTGATCTCGGGGGGGCTCATCGCGCCCTTCGCGGAGGAAATCTTCTTCCGTGGGTATGTCTTCCGTTCTTATCTAGAGACGATGGGGCCGGTGCGGGCCTATCTGCTTAGCGCTTTCGTGTTCGGCATCCTCCACCTGAATGCCGCTGCCTTCCTGCCGCTCTTCGTGATCGGCTTGGTGTTGGCCTTCCTTTATCACCGCAGCGGCAGTCTCGTGCCGTCGATGGTCGCGCACTCGCTGAACAACGTCGCCGCTCTGGTTCTCGCCTATTACGCAACGGGGATGTAGGGATGCCTGCCTTAGAGGGTGTCGTCGAGGAAATCAAAGAGAGAATCGATATCGCTTCTCTGATAGGCGCGCAGGTCAGCCTGAAGAAGAGCGGGCGTAGCCTGCGTGGCCTATGCCCCTTCCACAACGAGAAGACGCCTTCCTTCTACGTGTTCCCCGACAAGGGGAACTTCCATTGTTTCGGCTGCGGGGCCAACGGCGACGTTTTCACCTACGTGATGCGCACGCAGAACCTTGCCTTTGGCGACGCCCTGCGCCTGTTGGCGGCACAGGCCGGCGTAACGCTGCGGGAGCGACGCGCGGAGACGGCGGAGGACAAGGCCCTCGAGCGCCTGCGCGAGATCGGCGCTGCCGCGGCTCAGTTCTACCATTTCCAGCTGCGAACCGACGGCGGGCGCCAGGCCCGCGACTATCTGGACACGCGCGGGATGCAGATGGCGACGGTCGAGGCCTTCCAGCTAGGCTACGCGCCGGACGGCTGGGATCACCTGCTGAGGTATATGGCCGAACGCGGCTACGAGCCGGCGGAGCTGGCCCGCGCGGGCCTCGCCTCCGAGCGAGAGGGAGGGGGTCATTACGACCGCTTCCGCCATCGCCTCATGTTCCCGATCTGCGATCAGAAGGGCAGGGTCATCGGCTTCGGCGCTCGGGCGCTGGACGATGCGAAGCCCAAGTACCTAAACTCGCCCCAAACCCCGCTGTTCGACAAGGGAGGTACCCTCTATGGCATTGATCGGGCGATTTATGGTATACGTGATATGGGCTATGCCGTGATCGTGGAAGGCTACTTTGATGTATGCCTATTACACGAATGTGGTATAAATAACGTTGTAGCCTCGCTGGGGACCGCTCTGACGGAGCGGCAGGTGAGCATCCTGAAAAGGCTCACAAAGAGGCTAGTGCTGGCGCTGGATGCCGATGCCGCGGGTGAAGAAGCGACGCGGCGTGGTTTGGAAGTGGCCATCGATGTGTTCGGTCGCAAAGCTGTACCTATGCCAACGGGTCGTGGGCGGGTCCGCTATGAGGAGACGGTAGATGCGGACATCAGGATACTCAAATTGCCGCAAGGCAAAGATCCGGATGAAGTGGTCAAAGAGGACCCGCAGGTTTGGCAACAGCTAGTGGCCGAGGCGCAACCGGTGGCCGATTTTTATTTTGACCTTGTGGCCACCCGGCTTGATCTCAGCCAGCCGCAGGGCAAGTCGGCGGCGGTCGAGCAGCTCTTGCCCGTCATCCGCGACTTGGCCGGCGACCGGGTCCAGCAATGGCACTACTTACAGCGACTGGCGAGCCTGGTGCGAAGCGACGAGCGAGTGCTCGCGGCAAGGCTGGACCAACTCACGAGGGGGGGTGCGAGAGCCCGTTCGGCGCAGCCGTCCCCGCCGCCAAGGCGGGCGGGTCTGGCGCTGGAGGAGTACTATTTGGGGCTGCTGTTGAGCGACTTGGCGGGACTACCCACGGATTTGCTGGTAGATTCCGGCGAAATCGGGGAGCCGCAAGTCCGCGAGGTGATCGAAGCGATCCGGCGCTTGGCCGTGGCGGGCCAAGTGAACGAGCAGCTGCTGATGGCGGAACTGGACTCTGTGCTGCAGGCTTATTGCGCGGAATTGACGCAGCGGATGGCCGAACTGCCGGCCCTAGGAACATCCGACCTGGTCACCGCCCTCACGGATGTGGCGTTGCGGCTACAGGAACAGAACTGCCGACAGACGTTGCGCGAGTACCGATCCTTAATCCAGGAGGCAGAAGAGAGGCAAGATACACTGGAAGTGGCGGATCTGGCCAAGCGGGAGCATGAAGTGAACCTCCGGCTGCACGAAGTCTTCACACTTCGGGCGCAGGGGCAGGGCTTTCACCGCTAGGCGGGCTGACGTGACAGTGTTTGGTACCTCGAAGACGGCTTGTTGGTCTTCGCCGTCGGCGGCGTTTCTTCTGAGTGCAATTGCCGGAGCGCCGATGTGGCGGGCGCTCTGATTCCTGTGGGAGGTATCCCAGACTTGGGAGCGCAGCGATGATGGAGAGCAGCGACGGACGCGTCGTACTGCCTAGCCTTTTTCATCAGGGTAACGAGCGGGACGCCACGCCAGAGCGGGAAGTCCCCGAGGGAGTGTTTGATCCCGAGTTTTACATAGAGGAAGTGGAGGATATGTTGGACGAGCTCACCACGTCCCGTGCATCATCTGTCGAGGAAGAATCTTCCGCGGAGGGCAACCTGTCGGTCAGGACCTTGGGCGCGGAAGCCAAATCGATATTTGGTCACAACGGGGCTCGCGAAACGGACGGGTCGGTAGAGATCGGACACGAGGATGTCGACGACCCCGTACGGATGTACCTCCGTGAAATTGGCCGCGTGTTCCTGCTAACCGCCGTGGACGAGCGGCGCCTAGCGCGCAAGATGGAGGAAGGCGGATACCTAGACGGTATCTGGAACGATTTCTACGAGACGAGCGGCGAGGAGCCCGCGGCCGTCGACATCGTCCTTCACATATACCGCGACCTCTTGCAGGACCTCGATCTCCTGTCGGTCGTGATCCAGCACGTCGAGCTGCCGGATGATCTGACGGTGGCCCAGCGCATTACCCACCCCAAGGTTCGGGCGGTAGTCGACAACGAGCATGACCCCTTGCTGGCCAGGGCCATCGCGGCCCGTCTGAGCCTACCGGCGGACAAGGGCGAGGGCAGGCTGACGAGGTTCGCCGTCTACACGCGCCTGATGCCCGCCGAGCTGCTGGCCATCTTGGACGAGCCCGGGCGACAGGGGATGCCCAGCGAGGACGAGGTCAAGGTCGCCATCCAGCCGGAGGTGAGTTACCTCAACGCCCGCTACTGCGGCACCAGGGACGATTCCTTGCGTGCCCAGCAGCGGCTCACGGAGGCTAACCTGCGTCTCGTGGTGAGCGTGGCCAAAAAATACATCGGCCGTGGGATGTCGATG
>JAJZQK010000285.1 GCA_021847625.1 Chloroflexota bacterium | reverse complement strand
CGAGAACGGCCGCTGCGAGGTCTATCCGGATAGGCCCTGCGTCTGGGTGCTCGCCCACCAGCGGATGAGCCTACTGCACCGGCAGGAACAGATGGAGCGCATCCTGCCGGAGATAGACTGGTCGCTTGTTGGTACCTCCGCGTGGCTCAACCACCTCGCCGGCAGGGACGCGCGCATGTTCGCCGCCCAGCCCCAATTGCCCGCGCCCAAGCCGGGGACCGCGGCGTTGGCGAAGGCCCCCCTCTCCGAGGACCGCAAGGCCGCCTAGCGGTCGGCTCGCATCCTTCGCGCCGGAACCTTACCCGCCTAGCATGACGAGAACCGGGCGCGCGGCCCAAAGCATTACGACTAGCCAGCCGCGGGCGCCCGGTTGCTCAGAGTCTCTTCTCCTCGACGCGACCAAGCAGGTGATTGCTAGACAGGTATCACTTGCCTCACGCCGGGCACCTGCTGGCGGAGCACTCTGGCCACGCCATTCGCCATCGTGAACTGCGACATGGGGCAGCCGCCGCAAGCGCCGGTGAGGCGAACCTTGACGATGCCCTCCTTCTCGTCCACTTCCACCAGCTCGATGTCGCCCCCGTCCGCCTGCAGGTGAGGCCTGATCGAATCCAGCGCGCTCTTCACGTCTTCTACCATTTCCATCTCCTCTAGAAAAGACTAACCGACCATTCACCCACTGCCGTTGCCGCGCTCGGCCACCAGTCGCGCGTAGGCCTCCTCGCCGATGCACTCCCGGGCGTGCTCGCACCAGTCGATGCAGGAGGCCTGGCGCCCCTTCACCACCAGATTGTGGCACTGGGGGCAGCGCACTCTGACTTCGTCGGACCAGATCTCGACCTCGTAGCCACAATAGGGGCAATTCTCGTATTCCGGCCTCGGGTCCCGGATCCCCGCGGCACCGGGACAGAAACGGTTAAGATCCACGCCTACAGCCTCCCCTCGTACACCACCTCGAACGGACAGGAGATTGCCCGCTGCGGGCAAAGTCCCTCGCATTCGGCGCAGTAGGTGCAATCGTCCGGGCGCACGATAACAGCCCGCCCGTCGATCACCTCTACGGCGTTCCCGGGACAGCCTTCAGCGCAGATCCCGCACCCCTCGCATCTCCCGTGGTCGATATCCGGTAGCACTATAACCACGACTGCACCCCGCTCTATCAGTAATCGATCCGAATGCCCTACACCGACGAGTATAGCGGGGCCAGCCGCGCGGCTCTGCGACAAAAGTCACACTCGCCTAGACCAGGCTCTCCAGCAATTCCCTGTCCACGATGATGATCCGATGCCTATCGACGCGCAAGGCGCCTTGCGCCTCCAGATTCTTCAGCGAGCGTCCCACCATCTCCCGCGCCGTGCCCACCATCGCCGCCATCTCCTGCTGGGTGAGACGCCTCCTCAGCTCCAGGCCACCGCCGTCGGCCGCCGGCGCCTGGCCGGCGTACTCCAGGAGAATCTTCGCCAACCGGCTCGTCACCTGACGGAAGGAGAGATCCTCGACCATCGCCGTGAGGTGGCGGAGCCGTCCCGCGAAGACCTCCAGCATGGCCAGGCCGACGCTCGGACGCTCTCCCACGATCCGCAGGAGGTCTGCCCGCCGGAGGCAGTAGACCGTCGTCGGCTCCGTCGCCTCGGCCGTGGCGGGGTTGCCGCCACCGTCGAAGTTCGGCACCTCGTTGAACGACTCTCCCGCCTCGACCACGCGCAGGACCTTCTCGCGGCCGTCGGGCGAGGCCTTGTATACGCGCACTCTCCCGAACCGCACCAGAAAGAGCCCCTTGCATGGCTCCCTCTCCAGCACGATCAGGTCCCCCCTGCCGTACTGACGTACAGAGAGGTACCCCCTGAGCCGCGCCAAGTCGGCCGCGCTCAGCCGCGCGAAGTAGGGGAAGGAGCGCAAGAATTCGTCGACGGTATGAACTGATTCCTTCGTGGGCGTCGTCATGGTTATAGACAATACATAGCACAATCCGCGGCAGGTCGCCAGCAGGCGACGCCACGCCTTCCCACGTACGTCCCCGGGCGACCACGACTACTGCGCACCAGACGTCGTGGGTGGAGTTGGCCCCGCCGGGTATCCCTCCAGCAACTCCTCGCGCAACGCGTCAAAGCGCTTTCCGTTCCAGCTGTAGTAGGTGAGGCTAGTGCGGGTGGGGTGCCAGCTGGCCTCGCCCGGCTTGAAGGCCGGATTGGCGACGACGATCAGCGGCCTGCCGGGGGGCAGGATTGCAGGCCCGTCCACGCCCGGTTCGACCAGCCTTACAACCGCGTTGTCGTACACAGCGTAGATCTGCATGCCGTTCACGTTGAGTACGGAATCCAACCTCTGACCCTCCGGCGACAGAATCTCGAGTCCCCAGGCCTGGCCCGCGCCGGTGTAGCCGCTGAAGAGCAGGACCTCCTTGCGGCCGTCGCCCGTCAGGTCGGCAAAGGTGGCCTGCATTCGGAAGGGATAGTACCCGCTATACCGGCGCCAGGCCACCACCTGCTGCTGCAGCGTCAGCCAGCGGTCCCGCGTGCTATCGTAGGCGAAGACCCCGTAGTAAATCGAGTAGGCGGGCGAGCCGTCCAGGGCGCCGTATCCCCCTTCGATGATCCCATCGCCGATCGTCGCGAAGACCTCTTCGGTGCCGTCCCCGTCGAGGTCGTCGGTCTGAGCATCTATGAGCACCAGCGGACCCGCGAGGGGGGCCCCCTGCAGGCTCGTGAGCTCGAAGTCCTCGGCGTGCAATGCCACCGCGTGCCCTTTCACGAGCGCGGTAGCCGTGACGTTCGGGAACGGCGGGGGCGCGGGCGTGGGTGTAGCCGTCGGCTGGGCGACCGACGGCAAGCCGGAGCCAGCCGTGACCGATGGCTTGCCGCTAGGAAAAGCAGGCGTAGGCGATACCGCGGGCTCGGCGGGCCGGACCACACAGCCCGAGGCGAGCAGCCCGAAAGCAACAACCAGCGCTAGGCCGCGCAGTCTGCGGAGGTAGGGCAACAAATCGACCTCCCTGTGACGGGACAAAAGACCACCTTATCGCGATTATACCATTTGGACCGCCGACGGCGGTAAGTGCTATCATGCGCGATAGCTCAACTGATGACGATTGGAGTTTCAACTTGTCCGTTTCACTGGAGTTGGCCGGCCACTGCGGGCAGACCGCCGCCCGGGCCGGCGTCCTGAAGACGCCCCACGGCGAGGCCCTGACCCCTTTGTTCATGCCGGTGGGCACCCAGGCGACGGTGAAGAGCCTCGACCCGCGGGACCTGGCCGCCATCAACGCGCCGGTCGTTCTCGCCAACACCTACCATCTCTATCTCCGGCCCGGCGCGGATGTCGTGGCCAAACTGGGCGGTCTGCACCGGTTCATGGCCTGGGACGGGCCGATTCTGACCGATAGCGGGGGCTTTCAGGTCTTCAGCCTCGGCCACCTGCGCCGCATAGACGACAACGGCGTTGTCTTCCGGAGCCACATCGACGGCTCCGAGCACGACTTCACGCCGGAGAAGTCGATGGCCGTTCAGGAGCTCCTCGGCTCAGACATCGCCATGGCCTTCGATGAATGCGTGTCGCTTCCCTGCGAGGAGCCCTATGCTCGGGCGGCGATGGAGCGCACCTCGCGCTGGGCCGAACGCTGCCGCCAGGCGCACCGTCGGGAGGATCAAGCCCTGTTTGGCATCGTGCAGGGTGCTACTTACGTCAACTTGCGCCGGGAGAGCGCCCGCCAACTATCAGATCTCGGTCTGCCCGGCTACGCCATCGGCGGTCTCAGCGTCGGGGAGCCCAAGCAGGTCATGTACGACGTTCTGGCAGAGACCATCCCCTTCCTGCCGAGCGACAAGCCGCGCTATCTGATGGGCGTCGGCGCCCCCGAGGACCTGCTGGAGGGCGTGGCGCGAGGGGTAGACATGTTCGACTGTGTTATGCCGACGAGGGTGGCGCGCAACGGCGCCTTCTTCACCCGGCAGGGCCGCCTGAACATCCGCAACGCCGCTTTTCGCACGGCGGAGAGCCCGATCGACCCGGACTGCGACTGCTACACCTGCCGTACCTTCAGCGCGTCCTATCTACACCATCTCTTCCGCTGCGAGGAGTTGCTGGGGTACCGCCTGGCTTCCATCCACAACCTGCGCTTCATGCAACGACTGATGGACGACATCCGGCGGGCCATCCGCGACGGCTTCTTTCCCTCGTTCAAGGCCGCGTTCCTAGCCGGCTACGCCGCTGCAGACGAGCGGGTGCGCGCCGAGCAGCGGGCGAAGTGGTACAAGCGCAAGACGGCGGGGCAGTAGGCCGAGCTGCCCCCCGGATTATGGAGATCAGCCCTCCGCCAGGGCAGGCGCATCCAGGAGACGCGGGTACTCGGGCACACCCTCGCCGATGAGGGGGCGGGCGTAGTGGAGGAAGCCCTCCGTCACATGGTTGCCCGCGGGATTAATGAACTCCGGGGGTAGCGTCTTCTCTTGGTTGGCGATGGCAGCGAGGGGCGCCAAGCCGGTCCGGCATTGATAGACCGGCCCGGGCTCGCGCTCCAAGGTCACCATGCGGTCGCTCTGCCCATTTACCGCCTGGGCCACGGCCGCCCGGCCAACCGCGAAGGCTTCGTCCAGGTCCACTTTAGATGAGGCCGCCATCAAGGAGCGTTGGATCGTCCCCGGCTTGTCCCAGCGGGCACGAATCCCCAGCTCGTCCTCGACCAGATTCGCGAGCCGATGCGCCGCCCCGCTCAGGCGCTTGTGGCCAAAGGCGTCGTGAACGTCGACGCCACCCTCGGCCACCGGTTGCCCTTTGTCGTCCCGCACGGTCTCCGTGACGACGACGACGGCGTAGCCGTGCTCCTTGTACACGGATTCGACGTCGGCCAGGAACCGACCGACCGACAGGGGGCGCTCGGGGAAGTAGATCAGGTGGGGCGCGTCCTTCTCGCTCCTTCGGCCGAGGGCGCTGGCAGCCGCCAACCAACCGGCGTTGCGACCCATCACCTCGATGAGTTTCACGGGGTCTATCCGCGCGCTGGCCTCACTGTCGCGCCCGGCGCCAGCCGTGGCCAGGGCTATGAAGCGAGCGATGCTGCCGTAGCCCGGCGAGTGGTCGGTGAGCGGGAGGTCGTTGTCGATGGTCTTGGGGATGCCGATCACCCGCATCTCGTAGCCCGCGTCGGCCGCTGCCAGGGCAACCCGATGGGACGTGTCGGCCGAATCGTTGCCGCCGATGTAGAACAGGTAGCGAATGTCGTGCTTGCGGCACACCTCGACCACCCGGCCCGGGTCCTCCGGCCGCAACCGGTACCGGCATGTTCCCAAGGCAGCGGCCGGCGTTCCGCGCAGGGCATCGATCACCGCCGCGCTCAGGCCGCTCAGGTCCACTAGATCCTCGGCAAGCGCGCCCTGGACGCCGTAGCGCATCCCGTACACCCTGCCGATCTGGCAATGGACGGCCGCCTCCGCGAGCACCCCGGCG
>JAJZQK010000284.1 GCA_021847625.1 Chloroflexota bacterium | reverse complement strand
CGTGGCTGGGCTCTTCCGGCAGAGAAGTGGCATCCGAACAGACGACGGGACAGCCGCAGGCCATCGCCTCCAGCGGGGGCAGGCCAAATCCTTCGTACAGTGAAGGAAAGACGAAGGCCTCCGCGGCCCCGTACAGGGCAGGAAGGTCCTCGTCGGCTACATACCCGAGCAGCGCTACCTTGTCCACGAGGCCCAACCTGGATACTTGCGCCTGCAAGCCCTCGTGCTTCCAGAGGGACGGCCCGGCGATGGCCAGCCTATGCTGGGGGAAGAGCGCGTGCAGACGGGCGAAGGCTTCCAGCAGTTGCCCGAGGTTCTTGCGAGCTTGCACGGCGCCGACGTTCAGAACGTAGCGTCCCGCCAGCCCGTAACGAGCGGCGACGGCCCGCGCGGAGGCGGCCGGCAGCGGCCGGAAACGCTCGTCCACCCCGTTCGGCACGACGGCGACGGAGGCGGCCGGCAGCCCCAGGAACGTCGTCAACTCCCGTTTGGAGTACCTGCTCACCGTGATCACCGCGTCCACCTGCCCCAGCAACGCCGGGATGTACCGCCGGTGCAGGAAGTTGTTCAGCCAGGGATAGCCCCGGGGATAGCGAAAGGCTATGGCGTCATGGATGGTGACTACCCGCTTGAACGGGCCCAGGCCCCGGCCCACCGTGAACGGATTCGTCCCGATAGGATCGTGCACGACGTCCAGGCCAAGCCTGCGGGCGGCCAACGCGATCAACGGCCCGCCCAACGCCATCAGGCCCGGCAGGCGGCTGCATCCCGGCAAGTACCAGGCCCTGTAGCCGTTGCCGTCTACAAAAGGTCCCCGGCGATAGGGGGCGAGGTACACGACCTCGCAATCCTCTCGCTCGTTCAGCCTTCTGCCGAGCTCCCAGGCCACACGGGTGACCCCCGACAGTGGCCTGTCGAGCCCATAGGTTAGGAACCCCACGCGCAATTTCCCGGACACGTCGCTCACCGTTGGAAGGGCGTCAGCGGACGCTCGCGGTAGAGTTGGCTATCTCCGTTGTCGTAGATGAGATTGGTGCCGGCAACGGGCGGCAAGGGCATCCCTAGCCGGGCGCTCTGCAAACGAATTATGTCCGAAAGCAGGAACGTAGACGTCCCCGGACCCGGAATCTCGCCGTCCCAGTCGTTATGGTTCGCCGATCTGCCGTTGACAAGCAAGTAGGCGGCGCTCAGTCGCTCGTCGCTGCCCACCCAGATAGTCGCGTACTGGTCGCGCTCGTCGACCCAGCGCATCGCCTCCATCTCCGTCGAATCGTAGAACGTCCATTTGTTGCTGACGATAGGCTCGTTCGTCGCCTTGACCAGCGCCAGCACTGCCAGCAGGGCGAAAGCGCTGCCCACGGCAACGCTCTCCCAGGCCCGGGGCGGGCGCCGGCTAAGGGCGAGCCCCACCACGGCGGCCGCCACCATCGCGAATGAGGGGAACGAGCGATGCTGTAGGTTCGCGGCCATCAGCCCGCTCAGGTCGCTGAGGACCGCCAGCGCGCCCTGAAAGGCGAAGGCGCCGTAGAAGAGCCAAAGCAGCCAGTTGGCCGTGGAGGGTATTTCGCCCCTGCCGCGCAGCCACCTCACCCCCAGCCACAACCAGACGACAGCCGATGCCAGAACCAGAATATAGTCGCTCGCCGCCACCATAAGGTAGGCCGACAGGCTGGTCCAACCGGCCGCCACCTGGGCATAAGGGTTGGCGCCGGAAGAGGTGGTCAAGAACAAGGTGGCGAGCTTCTGGAACACCCCGTTGATCGCCTGCAGGCTCTCCGTGGCTGGCGGGTAGACGTAGAAGATGAAGACGAAGCCGAGCCCGGCCGTGGTCGTAGCGACGAAGAGCAATCGCTTTGTCGTTAGGTCGGACAAGGGGAGCGCGTCGTAGCGTATGCCACCCACCGTCCACGCGCTCAGCAGGGCAATCACGATGGCCAGCACGAACGACATCCCGAACAACGCGTTCGTGGCCATGAGGGCGAAGGCGGTAACGTAGAAGAGGCAGACATGCAGCGCAAACTGCCGCGGCTGCTCGCGCAGGCGAAAGCTGCGCACCAGTAGCCACAGACACACGATCATCAGCGCTCGCGTCACCCGCTCGTGGCTGCCCCGGAACACGACAAACAAGAACTCCGGCTGCGAAAGCAGAAAGAACGTGGCGAGAGCGGCGGCCCAGCGGCTGCCAGTAAGCTCCCTGTACAAAGCCCAAGCCGGGAAGACCAGCAAGGTAGAGAGGAGCGGGTAGAGGACCTGCTGCAGGGCGGCGACGCTCAGGCCCGTGAAGGCCAGGATGGCGTTGGAGACGACGGCATAGCCAAAGCCGCTCGGATACACCTTGCCCTCGGCCGGCACCAGCGTCCCGCTATCTCCCACCGATCTGATGGCCAGGGCCATCTGTGCGCTGTCGGTTTCCGCCCAATGGCCGCCGGAACGCACGACGAAGTACGTACCCGCCAAGAGAACGTAGGAGGCGAGGAGGGCCAGCGGCACCCAGTCGGCTTCTCTTGCCGGCTGGGAGAGAGACACGCCCTCTTCCCCGGCAGGGGCTGACGCAGAATGGAGAATCCCCCTAAGCACCTTCGGCCTCCAGTCCCCTGCCGGTAGCCCTGGCGCGGAGTCGACGCCACAAGTACGCGCCCAACCAGCAGGCGGCGGTGGCCGCACCGACGAGCAGAAGGATGATGACGGCGCCTTCCCCACCGGCTATCTGCTGCACCTTGAAGAGGTCGCCAGGCCCCGCCGAGGGCGCATGTCCGACCGACAGGGGCGAGGAAGACAGCGCAAGCGTCTCTCCCTCCCGGCCGACGACGGCATAGAGCGTCCATTCGCCGTCGTCGGGGGGCGACCAGGACGTTTCGAGGTCGACCGTGCCGCCGGCCAAGACGTCCTTCGTCCAACGCCCGATGGTCCGCGCTCCCTTTCCCGGGCGAAGGGCGAAGAGCAGAACGTCGACGGCCTTGGCATCCTCCAGGCCGCTGTTCCCTATCCGGACGGCCAGGCTGACGGGACTGAGCGCTGTCACCTCCGCCTTCCCTACCTCCGGCTGGCCGACCGTGAGGTGAGCAGGGGTCAGCGGTGCCGCGGAGTAGCCGTGCTGCCTGGAGTAGGAGACCGCGTACCTACCGGCCTGCAGCCCGGCGAGCCAGCCCACCTGGCCCTCCGGCCCCTGAACTGTGAACCCGGGCCGCAGGTCCAGCACGAAGCGGAAGCCATCCGCCGTCGATCTGACGGCGGAAATCTCGCCGCCCTGTAGGGCGACCGGCTCTTTGGCAATATCCCCTAACCAGCTCGCCAGGTTCGCAGGATCGCTCTCCTTCCCCTCGTAGGGAGCTATAGCCGTGCGAAACTGTTGCCAGCTGGACTCATCACGCGGGGGAGCAATGCCGAACCGCGCGTCAGGGACCTGGCTGCTGGCTATCGTCGCCCCGGCGGGTCCGCTATAGAGCACGTTGCCGTCTAACATGTATAGGGCCTCATCTACTGGCCCGGGCAGGGCTCGCGCGAGGTCCGTGGTCTGGAGCGGCACTCGCTCCCTTACCCAACTGTCGACGTACTCGTCACCATCCAGGTTGTAAGTGCGCAGGACCTGCCCATCCCCGAGGTTCCACAGGCCTCCCTCGGCGTACGCCAGGTGCAACCGCTTGTCGACGGGGCTGAAGTAGAGGCTCGGGCTACGCCCGTAGGACGGGCTGTACTCGCCCCGGAAGGCGGGGGGAAGGCCGCGAATCGAGTCCTCCGTCAGGTCGGCATTCGCCGTTAGATATGGCGAGACCAAGTAGTCCGGCGGGGTATTGGCCAGCCCGGATAACCAGTCCCACGGGAGCTCGCCCTGCACCGTGTAGAAGTAGATGCCCTCTGCCCCCGGATAACCGTTCACGCTCTCCACGAAAGTTGCGATCGGCCACTTCCTGTCGAGGATCCAACCGGGTGTCTCAGCGTAGTCCGGGGCGAAGACCCTGAACCCGCCATAGCCGTGGGTCCGGTCGTACGGCTGGAATCCCGCGAGCTGAAGGCTGTAACGCCAGTTCAGCTGGTCGCCCACCTTCCAGGAATAGCGGAAGGAGGTCTTGTCAGACCCTCTGCCATAGCTCGCATACTCGTCATCCCGCGAGAATGAGTCTGCCCGGACGACCAACTGGGCATACCGGCTGCCCGGCACAAAGCCGTACTGGATGTACGGCGACTCGAAGTCCACGTTGGGGGGCAGGCTTGCCGAGCTCAGGCGGTAGATCCCCGCCTGCTGGAAGCCGACGAAGCTGTTCAGCACGAGCCCTCCTTCCGTCGTGTCGTAGTACAACGGCGGGGGGTTGCGCACGAACCACTCGGAATTGGGGATCGGCGGGCCGAAGCCGAAGACGGGGAAGCTCGGCATGACGGGTGGCGTCGTGACGAAAGGCGGGCCATCGGGCATGCGCAAGTTGAGCGAGAAGCGGATCAGACTGGCGTCCCAGGGCCGGTCGTCGTTGGTAACCCAGCTGACCTCATAGTCGGGCAGGTCCGTCGCCTGGGCATATACCTGCGTCCGCAAGTCGACGGCGCCGTCCGTCTTGGCATCGGGCGTCGACTCCGTGTAGCCATCAACCGCCGCGGCCAGCCGATAGTCGGTCTTGCCGTCCTCCAGCCACGAGCCATCCTTCGCGGTCAGCACCAGGTAGGGCAACCCTCTTCGGCTCTTCACGTCGACCGCGTCGCCGACGATCGCGTACCGGATCGCCTCCTCGTCGTCCGCCGGCAAGAAGAACTTGGCCTCGGTCGTACCTTCCACGGTCTCGAAGGAGATGATCAGGTCCACCCTCTCCGGAGCCTGGAAGGAGAAGAGGTAGGCGTCAGTGCTGGTGTTGCCCCAGCGCCACCACGGCTCATTTTGCAGCACGTCCGGCGAGGCCTCGTGCCCGCGCGGGAGCACCCTCACCCAGGCCCCCGTGTTCTCGATGGCGGCCTGCCTGCCGGGGAGCGCATCCGCGCTGACGCTCGAGGGGGCCAGGGTCAGTATGACCAGGGTGAGAATGACGACTATGGACGACATGCACTTGGTCAATTCCCGCCACCTATCGCTAGCCTGGTAGGCTAAGGTATATACTATCAAGCTTACACGCAGCAGCCTCCCAGGACAAGGAACGCGCTTGCAGGCCCCCGGCCTGTCCGAGGTCCTCGCGAAGCCTTCGGCTGCCGGCCAGCAAGTCCATCGCCGTCGCCAGGGCCGCCACGTCGCCGGGCGGGATCAGGATGCACATCCCCTCCTTCACGCGGATGCGGTAGCGCCCGAACTTCTGCACGAGGCCGAGGAGCGCGGCCATCGGGCACGCGAACCTGCACCACACGCGCGTGCCGCCGAGGGGATAGAGCCCGACGCCCACGGCGCCCGACAGGACGCTCACCACCACCACGCCGTACGCGTAGCGGAGCCGCGCGGCCCACTCCACCATCGCTGCGCTGCGCGCGGGGTCGACGCGCCAGGTGC
>JAJZQK010000283.1 GCA_021847625.1 Chloroflexota bacterium | reverse complement strand
ATTCCAAAGTTATTATACAGCGACTGCCTATATTGATGCTCTTTCGCGTCGCAGTATCCTTTCGCTCTCGCGCTCGACGGCCCGGCGTTTCCTCGCATCTTCTATGCCAAGCCCATTTTGGCGCCCTGTTACCGAACCTTGACAGGCCAACCTGTGCCTTGGCAAGCGGGCATGGTATACTCTTTTCGTCCTTCTTCCACGCGGCATCTTTGGTGATGGTGAGGTGAGCGGTGCTATTCACGACGTTGGCCGAGTATTTCGAGCGCCTGGAGCAGACGACGGGTCGCAATGCGATGGTCCAGATACTATCCGAGCTGCTGCGCGAGCCCGCCCCGGACGAGGTGGACAAGGTTACCTACCTTTGCCAGGGACGACTCGTGCCCTTCTTCGAGCCGCTGGAAATGGGCGTGGGCGAGAGGCTAGCCCAGGATGCGATTGCCCAGGCCTTCGACACGACGCGCGACGAGGCCCAGGGGCTGTACGACAGGCTGGGGGACCTCGGTCTGGCGGCGGGTGAGTTGGCGCAAGCGCATGAGCAAGCAGTCGTCGACGGGCTGACGGTGGCTACCGTCTACCAGCAACTGGACGAGATGGCGAGGGCGACGGGGTCCGGATCGGTCGAGCGCCGGGTTGGCATCCTGGCGGCGCTGCTCAAGAGCATGGACCCTCGCTCGGCCAAGTACCTCATGCGCATTGCCGTTGGCACGCTGCGCCTGGGGATTGGCGACCCGACGATCCTCGACGCGCTAAGCGTAATGCAGGCCGGCGACAAGAGCCTGCGGGCCACCCTGGAAGGCGCTTACAACATCACCTCGGATCTTGGCCTCATCGCGCGGACGTTGCGCGAGTCCGGGGTGGAGGCGATCGGTGAGCTGCATATTGAGGTCGGCCGGCCGATCCGCCCAGCGCTCGCCGAGCGACTGCCGGACGCGGAGGCGATAATCCAGAAGCTCGGGCGGGCCGCGGCGGAGCCGAAGTACGATGGCTTTCGGGTGCAGTGTCACAAGGACGGAGATACGGTCAAGCTGTTCTCGCGTCGGCTGGAGAACATGACGGGCATGTTCCCGGAGATAGTCGAGGGCGTCTGCGCGCAGGTGAAAGTGGAGAAGGCGATCATCGAGGGCGAAGCCGTGGCTTACAGCCCGGAGTCGGAGGAGTACTACCCGTTCCAGGAGACGACGAAGCGTCGCCGGAAGTACAAGATAGAAGAGACCATGGCCGCCCTCCCCTTGCGCCTGTTCGTCTTCGACGTGCTGTACGTCGACGGCGAGGACGTTATGAAGCGGCCATACGTTGAGCGCCGCGAGATCCTCAAGAGGGCCGTAGAGGACGGCGATGCCCTGTCGATTGCCCAGGAAGTCATCATAGACAACCCGCACGACCTACTGGCGTTCTTCGACGATCAGGTGCAGAAGGGCCTGGAAGGGGTCGTCGCGAAGCGACTGGACTCCGTCTACCAGGCGGGAGGCCGCAACTTCAACTGGGTGAAGCTGAAGCGCTCCGTGGCGGGCCAGCTGCGCGATACGGTCGACTGCGTGATCCTTGGCTACATCTACGGTCGGGGCAAACGCACCAGCTTCGGCGCGGGTGCCCTTCTGGTGGGCGTCTACGACCAGGGGAAGGATGAATTCGTCTCGGTGACCAAGATCGGCACCGGCCTGACCGACGAGGAGTGGCGGGAGATTAGGGCTCGCTGCGACCGCATCGCGACGGAGGCGAAGCCGGCCCGGGTGAGCACGATAATCGTGCCCAGCATCTGGGTGCAGCCGGAGGTGGTGATCGAGGTGCGGGCCGACGAGATAACCCGCAGCCCGGTGCACACCTGCGGCAAGGTCAACGGCGAGCCGGGCTACGCCCTGCGTTTTCCACGCCTCGTCAGCTTCCGAGGCGAGGACAAGCGCCCGGAGGATGCGACGACGGTGGTCGAGGTCATCGAAATGTATGAGCGGCAAGTTCACCTGCAGGTGGCGCCGTAGCCCGAGAGGCCCACGTCGGCAGGTCGACTGTCGACCAGACTTGGAGACGATAAATGAAGCAAGAAGTCCCGGTCAACGTGGCCCATCGTCTCATCGCCGGTTGCCCCGTGGTGTTGATCACCGTCGAGGGCAGCGAAGGGATAGACATCACTACCGTGCCCTGGGTGGTGCCGGTTAGCATGAACCCGCTGCAGGTGGGGGTCGTGCTCTTCCCCCACCACTTCGCCCACGACCTCATCAACGACGCCGAGCAGTTCGCCATCAACGTGATCCCCGAGGACATCCTCAAGCAGGCGCGGTTCTGTGGAACGGTCTCGGGACGGGAGGTCGACAAGTTCAAGCGCGCGGGTCTGACGCCGGCCGACGCCAACGAAATCACGGCGCCGCTGATCGAGGAGGCCATCGGCCATCTCGAGTGTGGTCTGGTGGATAGGCACACGTTCGGAGATCATACCTTCTTCGTCGGCCAGGTGCTGGCCGCTTCGGCGGAGAGCGACCTCTTCGACGTCGCCTGGCAGGTAAAGGAGCGCGAGCTGCGCCCGGTCTTCCACCTGGGAAAGGACTATTATGCGGTCTGGGAGGAGCGCTTCGAGGCGAAAGACTAGGATCCCGGTGGCTGTTCTTCAAGCCATCCTTGCGGTTGGTTTGGAGCCGGCCTGGCTGACGCCGAAGCCTTTCGACAGAACGAGTGGGGAGCTGAGTGAACACGAAGTATGTCCATGGGTATGACCCAAGGGAGAACATCCGGTTGCAGGACCAGGCTTCGACGCTCGTCGAGCTACTGCACTCTGACACGTTCCTTCCGGCGGGGAGCAGGGTCCTGGAGGCCGGATGCGGCGTAGGCGCACAGACCGTCACTCTGGCCCGCAACAGCCCTCAGGCTCGCATCACCGCGGTTGACATATCCGAGGGCTCGGTGGCAGAAGCGAGAAGAAGAGTTGAGGCGGCCGGCTTCACGAACGTCGACTTCCAGCAAGGCGATATCTTCAGCCTGCCGTTCGCCCCGGAATCGTTCGATCACGTCTTCGTTTGTTTCGTTCTCGAGCATCTGGCGCGGCCGAAACAGGCATTGGAGCGGCTCAGAAGCGTTCTCAAAGTTGGCGGGACCATTACCGTCATCGAAGGGGACCACGGGTCGACGTATTTCTATCCCGACAACGAAGCGGCATACAAAGCGATTCAGTGCCAGGTCGCACTGCAAAAGAGGGCAGGCGGCAACGCCAACATCGGCCGTGAGCTCTATCCCCTCCTGACGGCCGCCGGCTTCAGCTCCGTGCGCGTGTCTCCGCGGATGGTCTATGTCGATGCGAGCAGGCCCCGGCTCGTGAAAGGCTTCACAAAGAACACGTTCACGGCGATGATCGAGGGCGTCCGCGAGCCCGCTGTTGCCGCTGGTTTGATTGACGAAAAGACCTTTGACGAAGGGATCGAGGGCCTATACAGAACGACAAAGGCCGATGGCGTGTTCTGCTATACGTTCTTCAAAGCGGTTGCAGCGAAACGATAGGCCGCCAAGTGGCGTGGTTCGGGAGTCGGCTAAGTAGTCCGACATAGCAGTCGCTGCCGGGGTGCTCGCTACCGGGAGGGGTCACGCGGGCTCCTCTAGCGCTCCTGTCATCCCCGCGCAAGCGGGGATCCAGTGAATGGGGCGCGGAGTTGGTTCCACGCCCCAGGGTCATCCCCGCGCAAGCGGGGATCCAGTGCCCCCGCGCCGCTGGAACGGCCGGGAGCATGGGTCATCCCCGCGCAAGCGGGGATCCAGTTCTCGTCCCGGCAGGGCACCGGATGGATTCCCGCTTCCGCGGGAATGACGATAGAGCGGCGGCTGGACTATTCCACCATCTGGCCGGGCAGCAGAGATGAGGCCGGATTACTTAGAAGCGGTGTTGCGCTATTCTTCCCCGAGTGAAAATCACCTACGCCTGGCGGCGGCGCCTGACGAGCAGGAAGACGACGAAGGCGCCGATGGCCAGCGCTACCACTATCGCCCGCAGGTCGCTGGCCGAAAGTGCAGGTTGGCTCGGCGGCTGGGGGGTGGCGGCGACCAGTGCGGGCGCGGCTTGGGCGCCGGCGGACTGGCGCCAGGCGGCGTCGAGCCCCTCCGTGTCGACGCCAAAGGTGGCCTGCAGCGCGCCGTCGTAGGTGGCGCCCTCCTTGAAGTTCGCCAGCAACTTCGCCAGGCCATCGCTCCCGTACTGCCCGATCAGGTACTTAACGAGCGAATAGCTCTGGGCGTAGGACAGGTAGGCGGCCCGCGGGTCGGAGGGGAAGTTGGCCGACAGGGATTGGACGGAGATGAGGCCGTTCAGGCGAATGGCCTCGTTCAGGGCATCCTTGTAGCCGGACTCGAGCTCGCCTTCCGCGTACATCGCCAGCCCTTCGTCCAGCCAGCGAGGAATGTCGCCGTAGGGATTCTTGGTCATGGCGTAGACGACCACGTGGCTCAGCTCGTGGGGCAGCACGCGCAGTCCGTAGTCCAGGCCGCTGCTGGTCGGCTCGACAGCCGCCACCACCACCCGCTCGTCGGGAAAGGCCGTGCCGCCCGCCCACTCCTGGGCGGAAGGCTGAAGCCCGCCGAGAAGGTCCTTCTGGTTGGCGTAGATGAATACCTTGAGGGGAAGGTCCGTCTCGACGCCAGCGTCCTGGGACAGCTGATCGAGCGCACCCTTGCCGGCGTCAAGCAGCTTGGCCGCGAATGCCTGGTCGCCCTCGTACCAGTAGATGTGGACGGGCCCATCGTTCACCTCTTGCCAGGTGAAGCGCACGTCGTCAAGGGCGAAGGTGGTAGGGTCGGTGCGCAACTTCTGGCCCGCCGCGTCCTCCAGTAGCCAGTAGTACTCGATATTGACGCCGGGAGGGGAGTAGTAGCGCTGCAGGTCCCAGACATAGCGCAGGTCGACCTCTTTAGCCGGGGCGAATTCCGGATGACTGATCGTAGTCGTGGCCTGGCCGGCCTGCTTGAAGCTCAAGGTCGCCTTGACGATGTCCGCTCCACTCTGGGCGTGGAGGGTGAAGACGACCTGCGTGGGGAACTCGTTCTTCTGCGTCGGGGCAGAAGCCTCGATGCCGGACGCGGGAGCGGCGACGGGGGCGGCAAAGGCCGCCCCGCCTGTTACGAGGAAGGCGATGAGCAGGGCAATGGGCGCGAGCCTTAGAGTCTTGATCGCACGGTACCTCCTGCACACACCGTCCCCGGCGCCTATTGAGCGCTGCCACTTGTCCCTACCTGGGATCGCAGGTAAGCCTCGATGAAGTCTTGGATCTCGCCGTCGAGAACAGCGCTCGTGTTGCTGGTCTCGTAATTGGTGCGGTGGTCCTTGACCATGGTGTAGGGATGCAGCACGTAGGAGCGGATCTGGTTGCCCCAGCCCGCCTCGACGTGCTCTCCGCGCAGACGGGCGCGCTCTTCCTCCAGCTTCTGCTGCTCGATCTCGTACAACCTTGCCCGCAGGATGCGGAACGCCGTTTCGCGGTTCTGCAACTGGGAGCGCT
>JAJZQK010000282.1 GCA_021847625.1 Chloroflexota bacterium | reverse complement strand
GTCGCTAAGTATACCGCCTGTTAGGTAGTGAGAATTGCCGAGCAACCAAGGCCTACTCACCGTCTACGAACGACTCCTCACTCAATTCGGCCCCCAGCACTGGTGGCCGGCGGAGACCCCCTTCGAGGTGGTGATCGGGGCCATCCTCACCCAATCGACCGCCTGGGCTAACGTGGCCCGGGCGATCGCCAGCCTCAAAGCGGCCGCCGCGCTGACGCCGGCCGCCCTCTCCGCCCAGGACGAGGACGAGCTGGCGACGCTCATCCGTCCCTCCGGCTACTTCCGCGTCAAGGCGCGCAAGGTCAAGGCGTTCGTGGCGACGCTGGACCGCGAGTACGGCGGCGAGCTGGCGCGTCTCTTCGCCCTGCCGACGCCCGCCCTGCGCGAGCGGCTGCTGGCCATCTACGGCGTCGGGCCGGAGACGGCCGACTCGATCTGCCTTTACGCCGCCCAGCGGCCCCTCTTCGTCGTCGACGCCTACACCCGTCGCATCGGCTCCCGGCTCGGCCTCGTCGCGCCGGACGTCACCTATGCGGCGCTACAGGCCCTCTTTATGGAGAGCCTGGCCCCGGACGTGGCTCTCTACAACGAGTACCACGCCCTCCTCGTCTGCCACGGGAAGAACGTCTGCCGCCCCCGGCCGGACTGCCCACGGTGCGTCCTCGCCGACCTCTGCCCGCGGGCCGGGCTGGAGGAAGACGGCCTAGGATTCGAGCAGCGAGCGGCGCAGCAGGGTTAGGGCGTACCAGGCCGCGCGCCGCCGGACCTCCGCGCGCGTCGTGCGCAATTCCATCTTGTCGGTGAAGTAACGGCCGGTGTTGTCGATGGCGATGAATACGCTGCCGACGGGCTTGTCGTCCTGCGCCGTCGGCCCCGCCACCCCCGTCGTGCCGATGCCGATGTCGGTCCCCAGGCGCCGGCGTATCGCCGTGGCCATAGCCGTGCTGGTTGCCAGGCCGGTCGGGCCCTCGCTTCGCAGCAGGGCGGGGTCGACGCCGTAGGACTCCATCGCCTCGACGGTGTAGGTCACAGCGCCGCCGCGGAAATAGGCCGTGCTGCCCGGGGCGGCGGTGAGGCCCGCCGCCAGCAGGCCGGCGGTGAGGCCCTCCATGGTCGCCACGCTCAGCCCACGCTCGCGCAGGAGCCCGGCCACCACCCCTTCCAGGGGCTCGTCGTCCACGCCATAGATGGTGTCGCCGAGGATCTCGCGGGCGCGCGCCTCGGGGCCGGCGATCAGGGCGAGGGCTTCCTCGTTGGTGCGGGCTTTGGCGGTGATGCGCACGTGGATGCCGTCGGCCTTGGCGTAGGTGGCAAGCGTTGGGTTGGTGGAGTTGATCAGCGGCCTGATCATCTCCTCGACGGTCGACTCGCCCAGACCGGTGACCTTGAGCGTCTTGGAGAAGATGATGACGCCGCCGTAGCGCTGGCGCAGGCGGGGGGCGACGTCCTTCGTCCACATTCGGTACATCTCCACGGGGACGCCGGGCATGGCGACGACGATGTGGCCGTCCTTCTCCACCCACCAACCGGGCGCCGTGCCGATCGGGTTGGGGATGGCCTGGGCCGAGGGGATGAGGGTGGCCTGTTTGACGTTGCGGGCCGGCATCTCCACGCCGCGGCGGGCAAAGAAGTCGCGCAGGTCGGCCTCGAGAGCCGGCACGACGGTCATCTCTTCACCGAGGACGGCGCTGATCGCCTCGCGGGTGAGGTCGTCCTCGGTGGGCCCCAGGCCGCCGGTCATTATGGTCAAGTCGGACCGGCCGAGGGCGCGGCGGACGGCCTCGCTCAGGCGGCTGAGGTTGTCGCCGACGGCCGAGATCCAGTACAGGTCGATGCCCAGGGGGGACAGGTGCTGGGCCAGGTAGGAAGCATTCGTGTCCGTTATTTGACCCAAGAGCAGCTCGGTGCCCACCGAGATGATTTCCGCTTTCATCGTTCCTCCAGTCGGAAGCAGGGATCTGGTGGCGTACCCATCCCGCCGGTTTGCCATCGCCTGTGCCGCCGGCCAAAGCAACAATTGTGCTGCGGCCGGACAGAGGCTGGAGATCCTGGCCCTTGGCGGGCGGTGGCGGCCGGTTGCCGGTAGGTGATCCTCTCTTCCTCGCGGCAAACATCATAGCGTCCGGGCTAAGGGGTGTCAACCGAGTCCCTGAGAAAGGGCCCGGGGCAGCGACCGGAGGGGCGTGGTGGGGGTTCTCGACTTGGGCAACTTGCGCCGGCAAGGCAAGGAAAAGGGGCAGACGGGGGCGAGGGTATGTGCTATGATGGCGGCTGAGAGGTTTGGGAGAGAGAGCCGACAAAGGGGGCCGGGATGGTCAGGCCTATCGTCTTGCTGACTGATTTCGGGGCGGGGAGTTCGTACGTGGGTGAGATGAAGGGCGTGCTGGCGGCGCTGGCGCCGGGGGCGGCGGTGATCGACCTCTGCCACGACGTGCGACCGCAGGACGTGGGCGAGGGAGCCTTTCTGCTGGGTGGGGCGTGGCGGCGGTTCCCCCGCGGCGCCGTCTTCGTGGCCGTCGTCGACCCCGGCGTCGGCAGCGGGCGGGGCATCGTCGCCCTGGAGACGCTGGAGGCGCTCTTCCTGGCCCCCGACAACGGCCTCCTCTCCTACGTGTGGGCCGACCTTGTAAAACGTGAAACACGGGCGCGCCTGCGCGCGGTGACGAACCGCCGCTACTTCCTGCCCCAGGTGAGCGCCACCTTCCACGGCCGCGACGTCTTCGCCCCCGTTGCCGCCCATCTGGCCCGCGGCCTGCCCCTCGACCTGCTGGGGCCGCGCCTCGCCGCTCCCCGCACCTTCCCCCTGCCGCAGCCGGAGTGCCTGCCGGACGGCTCGCTGCGCGCCCACGTGGTCTACGCCGACCGTTTTGGCAACCTGGTGACCGACCTTGGGGCGGCCGACCTGCCCCCGGGTGATCTGACAGTGGAGGCGGCCGGGCACCTCATCGAGGGCCTGAGCCCGTCCTACGCCCAGGCCCAGGGCCTGCTGGCGATCGTCGACAGCTGGCAGCGCCTGGAGGTGGCCCTGCGCGACGGCAACGCGGCGCAGACCCTGGGCCTGGGCCCCGGCGACGCGATCCTGGTGCGCCCCCGCCCCTGAGTGGCGCCGGGGCCGCCCTATTCGCCTGCCAGAAAGGCGAGCGCACAGGCGGCCAGCACCGCCGCCCCCACCGGCAGCGCGTCCTCGTCGATGGCGAAGCGGGGGTGGTGCGAGGGATAGGCCGTGCCCTTGGCCGCATTGCCCGTGCCCAGGAAGAAATAGGCGCCCGGGACGTGGTCCAGATAGGCGTAGAAGGTCTCGCCGGCCAGGCGCGGGCGATCCAGCCAGGCGACAGCGTCCTCACCGTAAAGGCTGGCGGTCGCGCGGCAGACGACGCCGGCCAGTTGGGGATCGTTGACGGTGGCCGGGAAGGTGTAGGGGTCGAACTGCAGCTCGTAGGTCGCCCCCGTCGCCTCGGCGATGCCCCGCACAACCTTCTCTATCTCCGTGCCCAGCCGCGCCCGCAGCTCTTCGTTGGCCGTGCGCACCGAACCGACCATCTCCACGCGGCCGGGGATGAGGTTGTAGGCCCTGCCGCCCTCGATCAGTCCCACGTTGAGCGCGAAGGCGTCGCCGGGGGCCGGCAGATGGCCGGCGAGGGCGTGGAGCGCGGTGATGATCTGCGCCGCCACCAGCATGGCGTCGACGCCGAGGTGGGGGGTGGCGCCGTGCGTCTCGGCGCCGACGATGGCCAGCGTGAACTGGCCGTGGCCGGCCATGATCGAGCCCGGACGCACGGCGACGGTGCCGGTGGGCCACTCCGGGAAGACGTGGGCGGCGAAGACGGCCGCGACGGCGGGCTCGGCGAGGGCCCCCTCCTCTACCATGCGGTCGGCCCCGCTGCGGCCGCGGGCGTCGCGCTGCTCCTCCGCCGGCTCGAAGAGGAACTTGACGTTGCCGGCCAGCTCCCCGCGCAGGTCGGCGAGGATGCCGGCCGCCCCGAGGAGCATGGCGGCGTGGGCGTCGTGCCCGCAGAGGTGGGCGACCCCCGGCGTCCGCGAGGCGTAGGGGGCATCGCTTTCCTGCGCCAGCGGCAGGGCGTCGATGTCGGCACGCAGGGCGATGGTCCTGCCCGGCCTTTCCCCGCGCAGCAGGGCCACGACGCCCGTCTCGGCGATGCCGGCGCGCGTCGGCAGCCCCAGGCGCCGGGCCTCCGCGGCGAGGAGGGCCCCCGTGCGGCGCTCCTGGAACGACAACTCGGGGTGGGCGTGGATGTCACGGCGAATGGCGACCATGTAGTCGCGGCGGGCCTCCGCCGCCTTCCGGATACGCTGGGCCAGCTCGTTGTTCACGGCAAACCTCCCGACGCAGGTGGGCCCACGCCGGCGACCTCACCGACGCGCGGCCGAATCGCTCTCGCAAACCGTATTCTAGCATAGCCCGCCGCCCGTAAGACCGGACGGCGGGCTATCTCTGGGAATAATGGCCGGCAGCGGGCCGGGTGCTACGCGGGATGGTCGAGCAGGGCCTCGATCTGGCCGATCATCTCGCGTGCCGAGTCGGGGATCTCCTGGGCCTCCCCCACGGCCTGCACCTGCTTCAGCATATCCCCGCTGCGGACGGTGATGTCGTACTGGTAGCAGTCGCGGCACTGGCTATCCATCCCGTAGGTGTGCTCCAGTTTGAAGAAGCCCTCCTCTTCGAGCTGGGCGACGAGATCGCTCACCTTCGTGGCCGGCACCTTCTGCTCCGTGCCGTCGGCGGCCACGACCCGGCCGTCTGGATAGACGGTCCGCTCGACGGTCTTGGCGGCGAAGCCGCCGCTGCGCTGGTAGATGATCACGGGGTCGGCCGCCGTGGGCGTGGACTGGGCGGCGGATATGGCCGTCGGCGCTGTCGTCGCCGTGGGCAGCGAGAAGGCTTCGACGCCCCCAGCCGAGTTGGACCCACCGGCCGACGCCGGACCGCCGCCAAGGCCGCCAAGGAATATGCCAATCGCCACCACCACGGCCAAGACGCCGCTGAGCCGGTAGAGGACCATTGCCAGATCGCTCGGCTGGGCGTCCCGGAACTTCCAGCCCTCGGACAGGTACCAGATCGACCGGGGGGACAAGGCCGCGAACGCGCCGTAACCAAGCAGCACCAAAGCAAACAGAATCATCTCTTGTACGATCCCTCCTTCTCTCGACCGTACCCATACTAGCAGGCTTGCCGGCGGGCGTCACTGCCCGAGCGGCCGGAATGCAACCTGGACAGGTGGCCAGTCCGCTGCGGCGACCTCTCTCTTCACCCGCGTCTCCCGGACGTTTCACGTTTTACACTTGCCGGCGTTGCCGGCCTCTCCCTCGTCACTGCTAAGACGGCCCCGCGAGCAGGAATGTTCCCGGCCGGCGCCGGGCCCCTCGCCTCTTCCTTGCGAACTAGCCACCTATCCAGGTCCCGCTCTAGCCGCCCGGGGGGCGACGGCCGCCGGCAAGCCTGCTAGGATAGGGACGGTGAAGAAAAGGAGGGATCGTAAGAGTGATAATTCTGGT
>JAJZQK010000281.1 GCA_021847625.1 Chloroflexota bacterium | reverse complement strand
CGTCCCGCCCTTGAACGCGAGGCTGCCGCGGAGGTCCGATCGCGATAGCCCCACGAGAAACCAGGCCAAGCAGTAGTCGCGCTCGAGAACGGCCTCCGGGATCCGCCGTCCACCTTCGCGGGCGAGCCGGTTCGAGAGCAGAGAGATGCTTCGCTGTGGAATCATCCGTCAAGTACTCCGAACGGCATCCAGCTCACCGGGATCCACGTTGAGCTGAAGCCGCCATCGAGCCGTCCGTCTGCCTTCGGGCGGGAGTGTCGGGTCAAGAGCTTGATAGGTCGCCGTAAGACCCGATCGCAGCCTATCGAGAGCTGCGGGATCTCCCAACCCGTAGGTTTCGAGAATGAATCCGAGGCGGCGGACAACGGCGCCGACCTCGAGGCGGAGCGCATACGCGACCAGCCGCTCGACATCCATCTTATCGCGCCGCATCCAGAAGCCCTTTGCCACCTCCACGATGCCGCCGCAGTACTCCGGCTGCTTGAGCCCGTCGATAACGGTCCGCTCTAGGTCGCTGACGCGCACCTTCTCAGTCTTGTCGACCCACTGCTCTGTTATGCCGAACATGTGCTCTGGTTTGCACCTGATGAAGCGGAACTCGGCCCCCAGGATCGTCCTGCCACGGAGCGGCGCCGGACTGGTCGCGTAGACCACAAGCTGGGGCTGGGTGACCATCCCATGGATGTCCATAGCCGAGGCGTGCGACACGTAATAATCGTGGCCGCCGGCGAGTTCACGCGCCACGACATACGGATTTCCGAGATACTCGCGCTCCCGACCCAAATCGAACGGCACCAAGTTGAACAGGCCGGGCTTGAGGCGGGTCGCTATTCCTCGCTGGACGAGCTTGCCCAGGAAGTTCCGGGCCGACTTGGGCCCGAGCCCCGTGATCTCCTGGGCATCTGCGACGGTGAAGACTGTTCTCCGCTTTTCGTGGAGGGCCGTGATAAGGTGGGCCGCTTGGGGGCCCAGGGTCTTCTGCTGCCCCCGTGTCTCATTATCATTAATTCGCATTTCGCCCACTGGTAGGATGTATCTTGCGGCAGAACTATCACGAATGCAAGAGCCGATAGACAGATTGCTCCCTCCACGGGTCGCTGTCGGTCGTCGCCCGGGGAGATCTGGCAATTGGGCATGGTACGTCCGCCGTGGCGCCAAGCGCCATGGAAGACGGTTCGGACCAGCGGTTGTCGGCGCGGCGAAGTGGAGCGGATCCTCGCCTGCATCGCGCTCCGCTCAAGATCGCTGACGAGTTCTCTCTGGGTCTTGCAGGCCTAGCGCTCGGCGAGGCCGAACATTTGCTCAGGCTTGCACTGGACGAAGCGAAACTCGGTCCCGAGAGACTGGTCCGACCTCGAAGCACGAGTTCGCGTGCCACAAAGTGTCGCCGAGATGCACCCTCCCGTCCCAGTTCGCATGGCCCTATGTTGGATAGGCCGGGCTTGAGGCGCGTTTCCGATCGTGAAGATGGTCCGTCGCTTCTCGTGCAGTGCCGCGAGGACTTGGGCCGCTTGGGGGCCGAGCGTCTTCTGCTGACCATGCACGTCATGATGATCCGCTCGCATTGCGCCCCCTGCCAGGGTGTATTTTGCTACAGGAGTATCACAAGCGCCAGAATTTCTCTAAGGCTGTTCCCTCTGCCACTCGGCCAAGAGAGGGTCGTTATCGCGTATGTAAACGGCTACGAGGGCGTCTCGGAGTGGACTTCGGCTAGCTCCGACTCGAGCGTCTCGATATCGCGGATTATCGTGCGAACGTCGGGGTACCTCGTCGCGAGGTCGAGTGTGACGCACTTGTCTATGACGGCCCGGGTGGCGCCCGTGCAGGCGCCGATATCTCGGCGCCCGGAGAAGATGAACGAGAGTACGAAGCCGATCGCATAGATCTCGTTCGCCACGTTGTACTCCTTGAAGCTCACGATGGTCGGGTCCAGAATTGTCCCCCGTAGCTCTGATTCGGTCTTCGTCAGCGTCGAGTCAGGGTCCTTGAACAACCCGAAGTCGGATATCTTCACGATCACCGCCCCGCCGTCGTACTTCTTTACGAGGACGTTTTTGTAGCTGATGTCACGGTGTAAATGCCTTTTCGAGTGCAGAAAGTTCAGCCCGTAGAGGAACTGCAATGCGATCCGTTTTCGGGTGCCAAATGAGATGCGCGCGTTGTTCCTATTGATGAAGTCAAGGAGCGTTGCATCGCAGTGCTCCATCGTGTACTCATTGAGATCTTCGAAGTAACGAAACACCTGGAGCACATACGGGAAGCGAAGGTCCTTCAGTAGGTCGAACTCATTACGGAATCGCGTGAGATCTTTGGGACTGAGATTGCGTTTGGCGCGCTTCAGAGCGAACGCAATGCCGTACTCAGGATCGATGAATCGGTAGACGTTGGCGTAGGCACCCGAACCGATCATCTTAAGTTCGACGTTCGAGCGACGCTCCGGAAGGTGCATCTGAGTATCTTGCGTCATGAAGACCTGCTCGTATTTGACAAGTTCAATCGGCTTGAAGTCCTCGGGGATGGGGCTACCGCCAGAGTCGACTAGAAACGTGCTGCAATCTTCGAGCACCTGTCGATAGGAATCAGCGACGACAAAATCCATGCCCACGCGCTTCATCACTTGTTGTACGTCCCGAATCTCGTCAATAAGGGCGATAAGATCCCGGCTGGCGTCCGCATTAAAGTGTCGGTTTACCCGCGCCTTGTGATTCATGAAATCGAAGTGCGAGTTGAGTCGCTGATGGAGGCTGGCAAACATGCGACTTCCCACACCAAGGCCGTCGTAGAGCCGCATAAAAAGTGGATCCACCTGCATGGCCACGTAGCGGTCATGCAGGTCCTGCAGCATCAGCTCGTCGGGTGTTGGCACAGCGGTAAGTATGCTCGGCTAGCTGTGAGGTGGCAAACCCCAGCACACCGTAGCCGGCATCAGGCATCGCCCTGCTTCCCTTCCTCTACGACAACAGGGAAGCAGGGGCGCCACTCTTCCGGCGCAGATGGACGTTGCCTTGCGTATGCTGGCCGTATGCACCACATTCCCGTGGTGCTTGCTCGGGCCTTGCGGCACTGGTCGTCTCTGGCAGGCAAGAGCGCGAACATGCGCACTAGTCCATTCCCGCAGCATGAGACGACGTTATCTCCAAACGTGAAGACGGTATAAAGAAGCGTGCGTCGCTTCGAGCTCCTCCAGATCAGGCACAACGTCGAGATCACGCCAGGCAAGATCAAGAACAGTGTGGCCCTGACACGACATCCTGGCGAGGCGGTGGTGACGTACTCGCCGGCCCTCCCGGCTAACCAGCGGAACGTGGGCGTGGCGATGATGTTCGGAGTCCTGGAGAAGCGCTGGTCCGGGACCTACTTTCTCTTCCGCTTTCCCGAAGAAGGCGATCCCGACCAGCTTATCAGGGCGCTGGTGCAGGCACGCCGGGACTATCGCCCGGTCTTTCGCTGGGCCGCAGAACTCCTCATCACCGATCGGATGCTGCGGGAGATCGAGCGGGAAGAGCGCAGCCCCTGGGAACTCGTCGAGCAGGAACAGGTGACGCCCGAGCTGGTCGCCTACCGGCTCGGAGTCTTGCCGCCCCTGGTAGCAGCTAGCTGCTGAGATTGCCGTTTCCGTTGTTTCCGTTGCCCTTGCGTCCCTGCTGGGCCGTCCAGATGGCCTCGAAGTGTTTCAAGGCCTCGTGGCGTTCTTCGCGCGGCCAGTACCAGAAATGGGTGGAGCGGCGGGGATCGAGGTCCCCGAAATCCATGGCGCTGATCTTCTTGAGCACCTCGAGCTCCCAGGTGTCTGGCACGTCGGGGGCATCCATCGGGATCTGAAGCATTCCGACCGAGTGGCGGTGGTCCGGAACCTCGCACCTGCACGCGCCAGGCGAGTCGACAGCCCTCTGAAGCTCCTCGTCTGGAACGCGAAGCTGCTGGGCGATCGCCTTCACCTGCTGCCTACTCGGGATCCGGCGGCCGCGGATCGCCTTTTCCAGCTCGCCGGCGTCCATCTGCACTGCCTGGGCCAGCCATGCGGAGTTTCGCCCGGTCATCGCCAGCCGGTT
Organism: Chloroflexota bacterium; assembly: GCA_021847625.1. Next base: position 1,483 of record JAJZQK010000281.1, on the reverse strand, counting down.
GAGGACGTACGCGCCGAACAGGCTGCCGACATCGTCCGCGTCCAGGGGTCTGTACCCGGGCGGATATTCGGCGCCGGGTTGCGCGTAGTGCTCATGATCGCGTGCCGTTGGCGGCGCCTCGACCGCTTGGAGGAGGTTCCCTAGCCGTTCTGGACCGAGGCGATCGGCGTCGACGAGTCCCTGTAGTTCCTGAAGCGGCACGTTGATGATGGGCGAGAGCTTCTCGAGGTCTGCGGGCGATGGGAATCGATCTGCACCACGCATAGCGGCGTGGAAGTTCGAGATGTTGACGCCAGCCTGTGTGGCTGCAGAGTTCGGCGTTATGCCCAGAGCCTGGCAGGCCCTCTTGATACGCTGCCCGAACAGGGATCCTGTCGAGGACTCGGAAGCAGATCCGGATGAAGACTCGGCCCTGGGGCCTGACCTTGAACGAGACACCGACCGCGTCTTCGGCCCGGATCCGGATCCAGATGTTGAACTGCCCATACTTCGAACGATAGACGGTTCGTGATCGGGATTCAAGTAGTCTGACTGTGCGCAATTCAGGATGCCGGGCCACCCCTTTACGATTGCCGGCCTGCCAGGATGCCGCTATGGCGCCCACTTCAGGGCTGTTGGCCGTCCGGAAGCCGGCGAGCTGCTCGATGAAAATAGTGTTTGACTATGCTCTTGTTGAGCAGTATTCTCCTCGCCATGAACAGTCTTGCTTCTGCCATCGGCCGGCGAATCTCTCAACGCCGAGAATCCGCCCGCGATTCCAAGTCCGCGGCATCCAGGGTGACCGGTATTGCCAGGCTCAGGATCTGGCGAATCGAGGTCGGCAAGCAGATGGCCGATGCCGAGGATCTCTGGCGTTTGGCTGACCACTACGGCTGTTCAATAGACGATCTCATTGGCAGGGCACGGGCAACCAGCGGCTGTTCGGAACATGGATCGCTCGCCACCGCTGCTGCACCCGCAGCCCTTCAGGGCGCCATGGTCATCGTCGTCGACGCCAGGCAGCACGGAGCCGAGCCGCGTGTTGGGCTCCTGAGCATCCTCAAGATGGGCCTGGATGCCATCGCGGAGCGCGAGGTCGCCACCAAGGTGGATCGCACTGCCTTCGAGCGCGAGGGCGAGATGGCCGGGTACCTGCGCTGGGAAGAAGCCCACCCACCGGTCGAGGGGGCCGCCCGCGCCGATGAATGAGGCTGTTCACGAGTTCCCGGACCGGCTGCGGCTGGTCGAGGCCTGCCAGGTTCTGAAGATCTCGTACCCGACGGCGATTCGCCGGATCAGGGCCCGCAAGCTGGCCTTCATCCAGCCCGGCGGCCCGCGCACGCCGATCTTCATTGCCGTGTCAGAAATCAATCGCGTGCTTCGGCAGAAAGGTGGAGGGCGCTAGCCATGCCACAGGACGTTTCGTTGCCCCCCATCCAGGAGTGGCTCGAGGCTCGTGCTTACCGGGCGAGACTCGCCCGACGTCGTCGCTCTCGCGCCAGGC
>JAJZQK010000280.1 GCA_021847625.1 Chloroflexota bacterium | reverse complement strand
GGCCGTCATCGCCAGCATGTGGGGGTTGAACCCCTTCTGACGGAGGTTGGCCCTTTGCGTGACCCCGAAGCGGTGCTGCTCGTCGACCACGGCGACGCCAAGCCGGGCGAACTCCACGGTCCCCTCAATCAAAGCGTGCGTCCCCACGATTATGTCAGACTCCCCCTCTCGCACCCCTGCCAGGACCCGCAGGCGCTCTTCCTTCGCCTGGCTGCCCGTGAGCAGGGCCATGGAAACGGGCCGGGGGGCGCCGTCAACTCTCGGCACGGGTCCGAGCCGCTCCATCAGACTGGCGATCGTCCGGTAGTGCTGACCCGCCAGTATTTCGGTGGGCGCCATGATGGCCCCCTGGAAGCCCGCGCTCACGGCGACTACCAGGGCGCCGGCCGCCACCACGGTCTTGCCAGAGCCCACGTCTCCCTGCAGCAGCCTCATTGTCGGCGTCGAACGGCCTATGTCGTTCACTATCTCCTCTATCACCCTTCGCTGCGCGGCGGTTAGGGCAAATGGCAGGGATGCGATGAATTGGGACAGCAGACCCTCTCGGGCGACGATCTGGGGGGCGATCTGGCCGCTCTGGTACGATTCACGGCGACGGAGGAGGCCGAGTTGGATTAGGAGCAGCTCGTCGAAGGCAAGACGGCGACGGGCCAGTTGCACGGAAGGCCAGCCGTCCGGGGCGTGTATCTGGCGGACTGCCCCCGGCAGGTCGAGGAGCTGCCACCGCTGGCGCAGCCAGGCGGGGAGATGCTCAGGCAGAGCCCGTGCCCAAATGGCCACCGTATCGCCGACCCTCCCGCGCACCCAGCCCTGTTTGAGGTCCCCGCTGAGGGGGTAGATCGGGACGAGGCTGCCGGCCTTGGTGGCTCCCGCTTCGACGCCGGTTTCGATTTCGGTCGGCTTGATTCGGCAGAAGCCCATGTCGAGGTCCACAGGGCCGGTCAGCATCACCGTCTCCCCGGTCTTGAACTCGGGCCAGTAGCGGCTATTGCCCGCCCGGAAGAGGCTTGCCCGCACCGTCCCCGTGTTATCGGCCACGACGAGGTTCGTGATGCTGATGCCACTGCGTTTGACGTCCCGGCTGGCCCGCCAGACCTCGCCGACAACCGTCTGGGTCTCCCCCGGAAGGAGGTCCTTGATCTTCTTGACCTCGCTGTAGCGTCGGGGCATCAGGTACAGCAGGTCGCGGACGGTTTCAATGCCGAGATTGCGCAGTCTGGTCGCTCTAGCTGCCTTGATACCTGGGAGGGCGGTCACAGAGGCGTCGAGGATTCTGGATTTTGGCGATGGGATAGTTGCTTTCTCGGCGTGGGCGCTTGGGTCCCGGCTGGGGTTGGCGGGCCGCCCTTGCTTCACGGTTGGGGCGGGCGGGCTGGCGGGAGACACTGCCGGCTTCTCACCTTGCTCCAAGCGATCCAGCAGATCAAGGGTACGTCGCAAGAGCGCCTCTCGCTCGGTGGGGGCGAGGCCGTCATAGCTGGCGAAGGCACGCGCCGTCGCCTTGACTGTGCGCGGCAGGCCTCCCGTCGCGTCCGCCGGGACTAGAGATGCCAACCAGTCGGGACAGTGTTGCTGCAAGCCGCCCATGATAGCGCGGTTGCGAAGGCCCATGCGCAGTTCATGTTCGAGCACACGGCGAAGACGGCCGCACAGCTCGCCGTCTACCGTCGTCATTCGGGTTTGTGTCCTCTCACGAACACCAGGGCAACCACCCCGGGCCCGGCGAGCGCGCCGACGACCGAGCCAGCTCGGTAGGTGAGTATCTCCAGGTCCGGCATCGCCTCGGCGACGATCTTGCACAGGCGCTCCTTGGTCTCCGGCGCGTCCGTCTGGGCCACGGCCATCTGTTCGATGGGGGCGTGCTCCTTGGCGATCACTGCTGCCCCCTCCCTTCATAGGCGGCGACGCCCAGAGCGGCAGGGCCGAGGATAGAGCCCAGCACCGGTCCGTATTGCGATACCACCACCTGCTCCTTGGGGAAGACGGCGTCGATTCTCTTAACGAGGCCATCCGCGTCCGCGGGTGTCGTGCTGTATAGCACACCCAATTCCTCTATATGGGGAAATAGCTCCGCGAATTCGTACATCCGCTCAATTGCTTTGGCCCGCGTGCGCACCTTCTCGGAAATCTCGAATGTGCCTTCTTCCAGCTGGATGAGAGGGCGCAAGTCCGTCGTGTCGCCGATTGCCTGGCATAGCTTCGCAAAGCGTGGCGACCGCTGCATATACTCAGTCGTCTCCAGGGCGTAGGAGACGTGCGTCTGGAGGACCATCCCTCGCACGAGGGTTACGATTTGATCGAGGGTCTCGCCCCGCTGGGCGGCCACGGCGGCGGCTAGGACCATGAAGCCGAGGCCGAGAGACGCCGACTGCGAATCAACCGTCACGATGCGAGCATGGTTGGACAGCGTGTTCTTTGCCACCAGCGATGCCGTGTAGGCATCGCACAACTTCGAGGAAGAATGGACGGATATGATCGCGTTAGTCGTTCGTGCCAGTCCTAGGTATGCCGACTGGAAATCGGCCGAGGTGGGCGCGCTAACCGTGACCTGCTGGCGGCCGGTGGTCAGGCGCCGGTAGAACTGATCCGGCGTGATGTTGACGCGATCATGGTAGGTGCGTTCGCCCACCTGTACCGTGAACGGCACCACGTTTATCGCTAGTCGCTGCAGAAGAGCAGCGGGAATGTCGCACCCGCTGTCCGTGACTACCCTTACCCGAGGCATTTACACAATTTCCCGCCACCCACCATCCGTGGCGAGAGCAATCTCCTATTCTATCGATATGATGTACGGATAATGGGGCTGCCCCCCGTCGACTACCTCGACAGTACAGCCGGGCCATCGCCGTTCGATCTGTCCCGCCAGCCCAGCGGCATCCTCGCCGCTCGCCGTGTCGCCATGGTAGAGTGTAATGAGTTCGGCTTCTTGTGCCCCGGCCAGACTCAAGGCATCCAACGCCACATCCGTGAGGTTCCCGCCGGTGGCAACGAGCTTGTCGTCGGCGAGAGCGATCGCCGCGCCCGCCTCAACCTGCAGGCCGTCGATGCGGGCGGACCTCACCGCTGTCGTGACTTCGACGGTGCGCACACGCCCTGCCGCCTGCTTCATCAAGCGGGCGTTCGCGTCGATGTCCGCCTCATAGTTGAAGGCCATCAGAGCGGCTACCCCTTGCGCCATGGTGCGTGTCGGCACGACAACCAGACGCTTATGGGTGATGGCGGTTACCTGCTGAGCGGTAAGGACGATATTGCTGTTGTTGGGAAGCAGGATGACCGACCCCGCGGGCGCGCTCTCCACCGCCTGCAACAGCTCGCCGGTGCTGGGGTTCATCGTCTGCCCCCCCTGCACGACAATGGTCGTGCCCAGGCTGTGGAAGACGTTCGTTAGGCCTAATCCCGCGGCGACGGCCACCAGAGCCACATCGCCGACAGGAGGTGCCGGCTGTGCGCTCTGAGGCGCGGCCTTCTCCATCGACCGCGCGATCTCCGGCCTGTTGAACAGCACGTACTCGTGGTGCTGCTCCTGCATATTGTCGATCTTGATGCGGTGAAGCGTGCCGTACTTGAGCGCGGCCGAGAGCACAAGCCCCGGATCGAAGGTGTGGATGTGCACCCGGACCAGGTCTGGCTCGCCGACGACAAGCGCCGAATCTCCATGGGGGAGGACCTCGCCACGAAGCCCTTCCAGATCGAGGTTCTGCCCCATCACCATGAATTCTGTGCAGTAACCATACTCAGTCTCGACGACCGTACCGACCTCCTGAAGCGCACCCGGCTCGTCCGCCGTGGTCTCGCTATCACCGCGAAAGTACCTAAGCATTCCTTCCAAGAAGACGAGGTAGCCCTGGCCGCCAGCGTCGACCACGCCAGCCTCGGCCAGGACGGGCAGCAGGTCGGGCGTCCTTGCCACTGACTCTTGCGCGGCGGCCACCGTCACCGCGAGCGTGCCCAGGAGGTCCGAGCCGTCGTCAGCCGCCACTCTGGCGGCGTCGGCCGCTTCCCGTGCGACGGTGAGTATGGTTCCCTCGACCGGCTTGATGACCCCTTTGTAAGCGGTCGTCGATCCCTCGGCCAGGGCGGCGGCCAGTTCCTTGGCGTCGAAAACCTTCTTGTCGTCAAGGCTGCGGGCGATGCCGCGCAGCACCTGGGACAGAATCACCCCCGAGTTGCCTCGTGCCCCCATCAAAGCGCCGTGGGAAGCGGAATGGGCCACGCGCCCGGCCCCGGCATCCGCCGACATCCCGTTGCTCTCGCTCACGGCGCTCTGCAACGTGAGCCACATGTTGCTGCCGGTGTCCCCATCCGGAACCGGAAATACGTTCAGGGCGTTAATGCGGTCGGCGTGCTGCCCCAGCCACGCGGTTGCTGCCAGGAGCGCCTCCCTCAGTCCTCGCCCGTCACAGGACTTCACGCCTTCGGCGTGCAAGCGACTTGCCAATCAAGTACCCCTAGTCTTGGTCGCTTATCCTTAAGCCTCGTACGTTCACGTTCACCTGCGTGACTGGCTGGCCAAGGGCCTTCTCGACCGCGAATTTTACTGCGCTGGCGATATTGCGCGCGACCTCCGAGATACGCGTGCCGTATTCTACGACTACGTAGAGGTCGATGACGACCTGGCTGTCGCTGATCTTCACCACCACGCCCCTGTGGTTCGCGTCGCGCTGCAATATCTCGACCAAACCGTCGCGCTTGCGCGGATAGGCCATGCCGACCACGCCGTAGCTCTCCAGCACCGCCCGGCTGGCAACCTTGCTGATGGCCTGTATAGAGACCTCGATCTTGCCATGGACCGTGGTGTGCGCTCTGGTCATTGCCGGAATCCAACCTCTCGTTGCCTTCTGGGACTGGCTGTGCTAAGATATGTGTACTGCGTCGAACTGCGCAACTTCCAGGCCGGGACCAATGTGCTAGGCTGGCGATCGGTTGCCTACTAGCCGGACGGTCGCGCGCCCATATGATAGCATAAACAACCAACCGATTAAAGGGGGTGACAGACCTTGGCCGCACGCTGCGAACTGTGTGGCAAGACCAGCAGCTTCGGTAACAACGTAAGCCACTCGAAGCGCCGAACCAGCCGCCGCTGGGTACCGAACATCCAGAAGTCGCGCATGCTGATTGACGGGAAATTGGTACAGGTGCAGATCTGCACGCGCTGTATGCGAACCCTGTCCAAGCAGACTGCCTAGCTGGTCAGCCAACCCAATCTTAGAGAGCCAAAACTGCCAGTGCGTTTTCGACGCTGGCTTTTTTGTTTGCCCGCGCCTATCGTCGCACGCGCTCCCTGATCTCCGTCGCCGCCGCCGCGGGGCCGTCAGGATGGCGGAACAGAGCCGAGCCGACAATAAGGGCATCGGCCCCGGCGCGCGCGACGTCTCGCGCTGTTCCCTCGTTGACGCCCCCGTCGACCGCTATCTCGACCGATAGCCCCATTTTCTCCGCTAGCTCACGCACTTCCTTAATCCGGCGCAGCGAGCTGGGGATGAACCGCTGGCCGCCGAAACCAGGATTCACCGACATTACTAGGACTGAGTCGACGTTCTCCAAGATGTC
>JAJZQK010000279.1 GCA_021847625.1 Chloroflexota bacterium | reverse complement strand
GACTGGACCATCGCCCTCAGCATGGTCGCCGGTACGATGTTCGGCGTGGAGCTTGGTGTGCGCATTCTCGGCTACTTCAAAGTATTGGGGGTCTCCTCGGTCGCCGTCCTCGTCGCTTCGCTGACGCTGATGATCACCTTGTTCATCTACACCACCAACGAGACGCGACGCTCCCACCGGAGCCTGGAGCAGGCGGTCAAAGAAGGCAGGTCTGTCGGCCACGAGACAGTCTCCGGCGGGCTGACCCGCTTCTTCCAGAGCGTGCCGCTTGCTCCCATCGTCCGCTGCCGGGCAGCGGGCATCGTCATCTCGATGTGGATGATCGTAGGGGTGGGCCTGGTGACAGGGACACTGGCGGGCTTCCTGGGGGTGGGTGGCGGCTTCGTCAGGGTGCCGGCCCTGGTCTATCTGATCGGCGCCTCTACGCACGTCGCCGTGGGAACCGACCTCGTCGAGATAGCCTTCTCCGGCGCCTACGGCACGCTGCGCCATTCCATCGAGGGCAACGTCGACTTCCTGGCGGTGATGTTTATGCTCTCCGGTGCCGTCGTCGGGGCCCAGTTCGGCGCCATCTCCACCGCCTTCGTCCGCGGCCCCGCCATCCGCTACATCCTCAGCTACTCCCTGGGGCTAGCGGCGTTTAGCGCGCTCCTGCCGCTCATCGACACCCTCACCGGCTCGACTATCAGCTGGCTGATGTCGCTGGCCATCATCGTCACGCTGGGGCAGATGATCTTCCTGTGCACGTTCATCCTCTCGATGCTGGCCTTCGCTTTGCTGGCGCGGAGGGACCGGTGGGTGCCGGACTGGGTGATGCCGCTCCTCGTACGACCGACGGTGCGCATCGTCGAGCCGCAAATGCAACTCAGGACTGAGGAGAAGGAGACTATATGAAAGCGATCCTGAACAACCAGTGGGGCTTTGTCTTGCTCGTGCTGGCCTTCGCCCTGCTCACGGCGGCCTTGCTCTATCAGTTCGTCCTCCACGGCGGCGGGTGAGGGGGTAGCTATGAACAGGTTCTGGCAGATAGCGATCAACCTGGCCCTCTATGGCGCCCTGGTTTGGCTGGCTTACAACGCCTTGTTCGTGGAGTTCGACCCGTGGTTCGCCTTCGTCGTCCTCTTCGTCCTGCTGCTGGCCCTGGTCATCAGCGTCATCCCCGGCTGGCGCGCCTCCGGCGTCTCACCCGGCGAGTACCCGTACGAAGATTGAGGACAGGGGGCAAATTGTCATGGCTAGCGCTAGCAGGACGCGGTCGACGGGCCACCGTTCGCAGGCCAAGGTCCGGCCCGCGGCCACGGCAGGTCTGAAGGCAGCCGCCAAACAGCATATCGACGTGCTCGCCGCCGAGCTGGCGGCCCTGGACAAACAGCGGGCGCTGGGCGACGTGCGCGACCGGGCCTACCTCAAGCGGCGGGACGAGCTCCTGCGCGAGCTGGCCCACAACAAGGTGCGAGCCCAGCTCGAGCCGGACGAGGAGATCCTGGCCGAGCACCATTTCACGCAGGCCCACTTCCCTTTCACCAAGTTCGCCTTGCAGGACGTGGCCCAGGAGGCGGTGAGCATCTACGCCACCTCCCGGCGCCTCTTCCGCTGGCACTACCTGGAGGAGTCCAAATCCCAGGCGCAGTGGCCGGGAGAGGCCGGCACGCTGGAAACGTTGGCTTATGCGCAGATTCGGGAGGTCGCTCAGCGCCGGGAATACCGCCGGGGCGAGGCGCTCGTCGCCGTCGTCATCCTGATCGTGGCGGCGCTGCTCTGGCCCTTGCTGGAGATCACGGGTCCGCTCCTGGTGGGCATCGGCCTGCTCGCGCTGTTGCACGTGGGCCTAATGCCGACGCGCTACACGCTGGTAGCCAGCGCGTCGGGCAAGAAAGCGTGGCGCATCTATGCGCCCAACAAACAAACCGGCCGCCAACTGCGGGCCATCGTCGAAGAACAGCTCGGCCGGGGACCCGGCGCCCGGCCATAGGTGGCCACGCACGGTGTAGGGCAGGGGCTCGTCCCCTGCCGCCCGGTTGGTTCAACGTGTGACGGACGTATGGTCGTGTGCGGAGAGGCACGCCGCTATGCCGTAGGGGCTGCCGGCGACCGCGGGGAGTCCCGCAACACGGGACGGTCGCCCTCTTGGGCCTGGCCGCTGCCTCTGCCCTCGTCACAGGGTCGTCATGTGGCACCGGCCCTTGTCATCCCCGCGAAAGCGGGGATCCATCGTGGGCGGCTGGTGGCGGGGGCTCCCTCACGGTGTCATCCCCGCGAAAGCGGGGATCCATCGTTCTGGGCCTTCGCCTGGTTCTTGCTGCTCGGGTCATCCCCGCGAAAGCGGGGATCCATCCGGCATTTGTAGGGGCGAGGTCGTCTCCGGGGTCCTGGCGACCACCAACCCTGCCTGACAATCTGGGTACGGTTGCGGAACGACCGCCGCCCGGGCATAAATGCGCCGGGCTCAGCCAACAAAGCCCGCCAAGGCGGGCTGGGGACCGGCCAGGATTGGCAGCCGACTGAGGGCATCATTGAGGTGCGCCTTCCCGGCGGGGGGAGGCGCGGATGGGGAACAGGAGGCTGCCCTAATGGCAGCCGGGAGGTTCCAACCATGGCACGGAGTTATTGCATACTGTTGGGGGGCGACCCCTTCGGCTCCCTCGTCGTGGCCCTGGAAGAGGCGGGGATGACCGTCGTCCTCACCGCGAGCGAGAGGGAGGAGCTCGACGCCAGGGACGTCGAGCGGGCCGACGTCGTGGTCGTCGCCGACGATAAGATGGGCAACCGCTGCCTGGCGGTGCTCAGGTCCGTCCGCGACCGCTATCCAGATCTGCCCATCATCCTCCTCGGCCGCCACTGCCAGGTGGACCTGGCCGTGCAGGCCCTCAAGCTCGGCTCCGTCGAATACCTCACCCGCCCTATCAGCCCCCACCGACTATGTGATAAGATCGAGGATGCAGTAGAACGGCGCGACTGCCTGCGCGAACTGACGCGGCGGACGCCGTCGCAGGTTTAGGACCCACGGGTGCAAGACGATGAAGAGGTGGCTGTCGAAGCTCTGGTCGTGGTTGCTGGGCTTCGCCGAGATAATCGGCCTGCGCGAGGACCGCACGTCCGATAACGTGGCGCTCCTCAGCCTCTTCAAGCTCCGCTACCACGAGTTCCGCGACCTGCTGACGGCGAACAACGAGCTCCTGGAGACGATCGTCGACCTCGAGGTGCTGCTGCGCGGCGACAAGATGTTCGGGCTCGCCCTCCTCAAGACCAAGGCCGTCCAGGCCTATGCCAGCACCAGGCGCATGGTGGAGAGCCTGCAGGTCATTTCCGACAACCGCTACCCCAGCCTGGTCGATGCCCTGGAGCGAGTCGAGCCCTGCTTGATCGACCTCCTGGGCGAGAAGGACACCGCCCGGGCCGAGGATTGGATCGTGCCCCTCACCGCGGCCGACCGCACCTTCGCCGACCGCGTGGGCAACAAGATGGCCAACCTCGCCGAGATTCACAACCGCCTCGACCTGCCCACACCAAACGGCTTCTGCATCACCGCCGCCGCCTCCCGCTACCTGATCGAGGCGGCCGACGTCGTCGAGGTCATCGACGCGCGGCTGGGCCTGGCCGAACCGGGCGGCTACGAAGAGGCCAGTCAGGCGATCAGGGACGCTATCCTCAAGGCGCCCGTCCCCGACGACCTCGCCGCCGCCCTCCTGGCCGCCTACGACGACCTGGGCTACGGGAAGGACCCCACGCCCAGGGTGGCCCTACGCTCCAGCTCCGTCAGCGAGGATACGCAAGCTTCCTTTGCCGGCCAGTACGCCACCGTCCTCAACGTCGTCCGCGCCAACATCCTCGACGCCTACCGAGAGGTTGTCGCCTCCTTCTTCACGCCCACGGCCATCTTCTACCGCCGCCACCTCGGCCTGCCCGACGACGAGATCGATATGGGCGTGGGCTGCGTGGTGATGGTGGATGCGCTGGCTAGCGGCGTCGCCTTCTCCCGCGACCCGGTGGAAGTAGAGCGCGACCACGTCGTCATCCACGCCGTGTGGGGGCTGGGCCCCACCCTGGCCGACGGGAAGGCCAACCCCGACGTCTACCTGGTGGAGCGGACCGGCCGCAACCCCCACATCGAGGTCCGCGCCGCGCGCAAGCTCACCGAACTAGTGGGCGACCCCAGCGGCACCGTCCACGAGTCGCCCGTACCGGAGGCGGCGCAGGACTGCCCGTGCCTGGAGCCGGCCGAGATCCGCACCCTCGCCAAATGGGTGGCGCAGCTGGAGGACCATTTCGGCTCGCCCCAGGACGTGGAGTGGGCGCTCGACCGCCGCCGACGGCTTTACCTCCTCCAGTCGCGGCCGATCCGCCGCGTCCTGCCGCCGGAGACACTCGACATGCCCCCCAGGATAGACAAGCAGTTGCTCGTGCAGGGCGGCGTCATCGCCTCGCCGGGCGTAGGGGCAGGGCCGGCCATCCACATGCGCACCGGCGACGACCTCTCGACGTTCCCCAAGGGGGGCGTCCTCGTGGCGCCGTTCTCCTCCCCCGAGTTCGTCCAGATAATGGACCGCGCGGCGGCCGTCGTCACCGACACGGGCAGCACCATCGGCCACATGGCTTCCCTGGCGCGCGAGTTCCAGGTGCCGACGCTGCTCGGCACGGGCCGCGCCACGCGCCTCATCCCCGAGGGCGAGGTCGTCACCGTGGACGCCATCTGGGGGCGGGTGTTCCGCGGCCACGCCTGGGAGCTCTTGACGGACGTGCCGGTGATCAACGCCTTCATGAAGGGGCAGCCGGAGTACGAGGTGCTGGAGAAGCTCGCCGACTGCATCATTCCCCTCAACCTCACCGACACCCGTTCCCCGGCCTTCTCGCCCCAGAACTGCCGCACCCTCCACGACATCGCTCGGTTCGTCCACGAGCGGTCCTTCGCCGAGATGTTCGGCATCGGCATGCTGATCGACGACTTCCGCTCTGAGGCCGTGCTACTCGACATCTTCCTGCCGATCGATTTGTACATAATAGATTTGGGCGGGGCGATCAACGCCCCGGCGGGGAGCCGCAAGGTCAAGCGCTCGCAGATCACGTCCTATCCGCTCTCGCGCCTGGTGAACGGCATGCTCGACCCGCGCCTGCCCCGCTACGGCCCCCGCCACCTCGACACGCGCGGCTTCGCCTCGCTGATGATGCGCCAGGCCCTGCGCAACCCTTACCAGGACCGCACCTTCCAGGACCCGAGCTACGCCCTGGCCTCCGACCGCTATCTCAACTTCACGGCCCGCGTCGGCTATCACTTCAGCGCCCTGGACACCTACTGCGGGCAATCCGTGGGCAAGAACTACATCACCTTCCGCTTCGCGGGGGGCGCGGCCGACGTCGTGCGGCGCAGCCGGCGGGCACGAGCGATCGCGGAGATTCTGGAGGCGCTGGGCTTCCGGGTCGAACTGAAGATGGACAGGGTTGATGCCCGCTTGACGAAGCGGGAGCACGACCAGATCGGCGACACGCTGGAGATGATGGGGCGGATGTTCCAGTTCACCCGCCAGATGGACGTGGCAATGTCGTCCGACACCTCCATCGCCACCCTGCGCGACGCC
>JAJZQK010000278.1 GCA_021847625.1 Chloroflexota bacterium | reverse complement strand
GGCCTTCTCGGAAGGGAATCTGTAGAAAGTGTTGTTTATCTCCGCCGTCCGCAGCCGTGCGACATAGAAACGAAGCATCTCGCCGTCGCGTATGTCCACCGGGTAGAAGACGCCCTTCCAATGCTTGTAGTGCCAGCCCGACGTCCCGATATGGATGCGACACTGCTCGCTCACTTCTATGGTCCCAGCGATGCTAGGTGCTCCTCTTACTCCTGCGAAGAGTCAGCGGTGACTTAGCGGCGCGTTCCCGCGGGACGCTCGCGCCGGGGCTACCGGCTCTCCCGCGTGGCGGCCATCCTGCGTTCCTGCACTATCTGCCATTGCTCCCGCTGCTCTTCCAGCAGGTTGTAGATCCGTACCCCTGGCGGAGCCAATTGGCTGCGGTCCAGCCGCGACAGAACCGACTCCCTCTTGACGAAGGGGAGCCAGCTCTGGAGGAATCTCGCCGTAGATTTGCTGCTAAAGTTCATCTCCCACCACCCGCTCTGTTCTAGTTAATGAGCCCTACACCATTGGCAGGACATTAGGTTGTCCGACGACTAGTATACCCAGGCCCACTCCAGGGTGGTTGGGATGTTAACGCCCCCTGTACATCGCTTCACGAAGGAAGGACGGGCAGGACGTTCAGGATTCTAAGCGGTGCTCCTCCCGATACCGCTCCAGGGTCTCCTTGGCCATCTCCTTGGCTTCACCGAAGTCGAGGTCGTTGCGACTGTACGCCAGGGCGTACCAATCCGTTTTCCTCGTTCCGCGAAGGGTGCCGCCCAGTATCGTCTGGGGGCCCTTCTTCTCGACCTCCCGGATGGAACCCGGCTCGAAACGATCGACGACTTGCAGGATGGCCACATACTGCGTGCTCGTTCGCTTCCACTCAATGATTCCGAGCATTCCCCGCCTCCTGCCGTTAATCCCGATTTCACACCGGATTATAGCCTGGCCCTGCCGGCCCACGCAACCGCTTGATGTCCGGGCCCAGCCGCCGGCGACAAGGTTGCCCCCGGGGTCGGCGATGCACTAGAATTGAGAGAGGGAAGGCTCGGGGGGCCGATTTCGGCAGGTTACGCGTGGTGTCGCCACGGGGCACGGAGGTACCGAATTGGGCGAAGTAATAGGCAACGAGCTGCCCGCTGTGGTTATCAGTCATCTGCGCGGCGGCACGGTCGTATTCGTGGCGACGGTGGGCGAAGACGGTATGCCGAACAGCGCCCCCTTCTCCTGGGTCGTGGCCAAGGACAGCCGGACCGTGAGGCTGGGCGTCAACCGCGGCGTGGCAACCCTTCACAACATTCGCCAAAACGGACGGGTCTCCATCAGCATGATGGCCGGGGGCCACAGCGTGACGATGAAAGGCACCGGCACGGTGATCAAGGACAGTATCGAGGCCGCTCCGCTGCCGACCGCGGTGGTCGAGGTCAGGCTCCACGAGGTGAAGGACGACGCGGTCATCGGGCGGGTGGACGCCGGTCACGCCCCCACTCGCTGGACGGACCGGCGCCGATTGCTGTCCGATAGTACGATCCTCGCCGCCCTTCGCGACGCCTAAGGCAGGGGCGTCCTCTACTCCGGCGTGCCCGGCCCTATTTCCTCCTCCGGCGGACCGGATGGAGTCACGTGGGGTAGGAGCACCGGTTCTTCCCGGCCCCTACGCTTGGGTGGACGCCGGGGGCCCAGGCGAGCTATCTCATCGCGGAAGGCCGCGATAGCGGGCCTTATGGAGTCGGCTTGCTTCCCAAGCAAGGCCGGCTCGAGCGCTATTCCTTCCACGCCTACGTCACGGATTACTTCCAGGTCGGCCAGCGCACTTCGGTCGCCCACGCTCAGCAGCACGGGCTTGCCGGTCAGCGCCGTCAGCAACCGGTAGCGCACCACCTCGGCCACCGTGAGACGCCGGTTCGCCTGGGCAGCGTCCCCTGTCAGCAGGAACGCGTCGAAGCCCAGGGCGTCGAGGGCCCGGATGTCGGTCGGCTCGTAGTCCGCCTTCACCTGGATCACTTCGTCCAGCTCTTCGCTGAGCATCCCAGCAGACTGGTCGGCGGTTAGGAGCAGGAAATCCACCCCGGCCCGCGCCAGATCGGCCGGCTTGACTTCGAGCTCTGCCGCGGTCCCCCGGATGGCCAAGCCAAAAGGCTTGTCTCCGGCGGCGCCAACCAGTTCCTTTATGTCATCTAAGGTGGGCGTCGCCTTGCCTGCACTCTCCATCGTCGCCACGATCGCATCTGCGCCCCCGGCGAGCGCCGCCTCGACCGACCTCGTCTCCATATTCGGCAGCAGCGCAATCACGGCCAGGCTCGGCGGTGCCTGCCCCTGCCGGGGAGCGAGACCGAACTCCCTTCCCCCGCGCCGCACCGACTGCAACAACCTTATGAACTTGCTCACTAGTCCCCTCCATGGCTTCTCTTGCTTTGATTATACTTTAGTTTTCGCTAGGTGAAGTAGCCGGGAGGGGCGAAAACTGGTTCCGAACTGCGAGCTATTCCAGCACATTCCGCAAACACTGGCCGGTGTACGAACCGGAGACCCGGGCGACCTGTTCGGGAGTACCCTCGGCGATCAGTTTGCCGCCTGCTGCGCCGCCTTCCGGCCCCAGGTCGACAACCCAGTCGGCCACCTTGACCAATTCCAGGTTGTGTTCCACGACAATGCACCGCGAGCGTCTCGCGGGTGAACCGCCGCCCGTGGCAGGCCGGGCAGCGCACTTCCACGTCGGGCAGGAGCTGCATCTTGACCGTCAGCACGCCGGCCCCTTCGCAGCGCTCGCAGCGGCCTCCCCTAGCCGGGACTGGAGTTGCGCCGGCGGCCGAATTGCAGGGTCCATCTCGTTATGCTACAGTGAAATCTGGCACCTGTTTACTTGGTTCCTTAGCCATCTTCAATGCCGATCGAACCCGGCCTGGGCGCCAGCGGCTGGCCCGCCTCACCCGGCGCCTCGCTGGCCGTGGTTACCGGGACCAGAGGGTGCGCGTCAGTACCGTTGTCGTTAAAGGTGGGAGTCACCCATGGTCGTTGCCGTGTCCGGCGCGGTGCTCGCGGGGGGAAAGAGCACGCGGATGGGAGCAGACAAGGCCGGCCTGCGCGTTGGCGACGAGACCCTCCTCGGCAGGGTCGTGGCCAGGCTAGCCGGCGTCGTCGAGGAGGTCTTCGTCGTCGGCCGCGTGCCGACCGAGCTGCCGTCCTCGGTCCGCGCCGTTTCGGACCTGCGACCGGGCGCCGGGTCGCTGGGCGGAATCTTCACGGCGCTGAGCTTTGCCCAGGGCTCGCGCTGCCTGGTGGTCGCCTGCGACATGCCTTTCCTGAATCGGCGTCTGCTAGCCTACCTGCTCGATCTCTCGCCCGGCTATGACGTCGTCATCCCGCGCGACGACGGCAACGTCGAGCCTCTGCACGCGGTCTACGCCAAGACGTGCTTGGAGCCGATCAGGGTCGTGCTGGAGGAGGGAGGCCACCGCATCGTGGACTTCTTCCCTCGGGTGCGCGTTCGTTATGTGGAGAAGCAGGAAATCGCCGTGTTCGACCCCGAGCTGAGGTCGTTCTTCAACGTGAACACGCCCGCGGAGTTTCGCCAAGCGCTGGCCATCGAGGGCAACCCGGAAGGCGGGCAAGATCAGTGCTGAGCGTCGAAGAGGCCCTCGTCCGCGTCCTCGCCGATCTTGCGCCCCTCCCTCGGGAAGATAGGGACCTGCTGGCAGCGCTCGGGCAGGTGCTGGTCGCGGACGTCGTCGCTGGAATAGACCTGCCGCCATACGACCACTCGACGATGGACGGCTACGCCGTCCGCGCCGCCGATACCCGGAACGCGGGCGAGGCCAACCCCGTCACGTTGCGAGTGCTGGCCACCGCGCCCGCCGGCCACACCACGGCCGAGAGCGTGACAGCGGGCACGGCCATCCGCATCATGACCGGCGCGCCGCTCCCCTCGAGCGCCGACGCCGTGGTGCCGCTCGAACATACCACCGCCGAAGTGACGAACGGTGGCCGAACGGTTGGCATCCGCCAGCCCGTTGGCCCGCGGGCGAACGTACGCCGGGCGGGGCAGGACACGCGGACCGGCGATGTCGTGCTCAGGCAGGGCACCGTCGTGGGCCCCGCCGCGGTGGCGATGGCTGCTTCCCTGGGGCACCGGACACTGCCGGTGCACCGTCGCCCGCGGGTGGCGATTCTGGCCACCGGGGACGAGTTGGTCGCCCCGGGGGAGCCATTGGGCCCCGGCCAAATCTACAGCGGCAACGCCTACTACCTCGCGGCCCAGGTCCTCCGTCGGGGAGGCGTTCCCCAACTGCTGGGAATCGCCAAAGACCAAGCCGCCGACCTCCGGGCCAAGATCCGTGAGGCCAGCGGCGCGGACCTCCTGATTACCTCCGGCGGCGTTGCCGGGGGCGACTTCGACCTCGTGAAGGACGTGCTGGCAGCCGAAGGCGAGATAGCCTTCCGGGAGGTAGCCATGTGGCCGGGAAAGCGACTGGTGTTTGGCCGCATCGGCAGCCTGCCTCACCTCGGACTGCCGGGCGGCCCGGGCGCGGCGGCAACCTCGTTCGAGGTCTTTGCGGTGCCCGCGATCGCCAGGATGCTCGGCCTGAGGAACTGGCAGAGGCCGACGGTCGAGGCGACCATCCTCGACGCCGCGAAGAACCGAGGCGGTCTGCGGACTTTCTTGGCAGTAAGCGTCGAGAGGCGGGACGGCGGATACGTGGCCCGTCTGAGCGGCACCCGAAGGCCCGGGTCGCTCCCCTGGCTGACGCCGGCCAACGGACTCGCCGTCATACCGGAAGACGTACCACAAGTGGAGCCGGGCGACCGCGTGCAGGTGATGCTGCTCGCTTGGCCCGAGGGCCCACCGTGCTGATTCCCCCGACCGGCGACCCTACGCAGGAGGATGACGATGAGCGTCGAGATACGTGAGCTCCGCGACGAGGAGGTCGCTAGCCTGACGCAGATGTGGAACGAGAGCGACTCCATCTGGCCGGGCGGCTTCACCTCCGGCATGCCGCTGACGCTGGAACGGATGCGCCTATGGAACCGCAGCACGGACTACCTGGCTCCCTTCGTGGCGGTGGAAGACGGGCGGATCGTCGGCTTCAGCGGGCTGACCCGCCTGGCCGGGGAGCCCGAGGTCGCCTACGTCTCGGTGCTCGGCGTACACCCGAGCGTCCTCAGCCGCGGCTACGGGCGCGACCTGCTGCGCACGACGATCGCCAGGTCGACCGAGCTCGGCTTCGCGCGGTTTGACCTCGACACGTGGAGCGCGAATACGCGCGCCATTCCCCTCTACAAGCGAACGGGCTTCTACTGGGTACCCGGCACCTCGGTCAACATGCAGAACTTTCTCCCGACGCTCCTCCGACACCCGCTGGTCAAGGAGTTCCTCGCCGGCGAGGACTGGTATAGCTGCTTCAAGCCGCGGATCACCCTGGAGGAGGACGCCTTCCTCCAGGGTGGCATACCCGCCTTTCCCTACGAGTTCGAGCGCGACGGCAGGCGGCTGTCGCTCTGGCTCGCCGTCGGCAGCGGCGAGATTCTCTCCTACGAGGACGAGGGGGTACACGTCTGGCTTGACCTGGCCCAACCGAAGATGGTGGTCGGG
>JAJZQK010000277.1 GCA_021847625.1 Chloroflexota bacterium | reverse complement strand
CGGAGGGCGAACGCCGTTCGCCCCTACAGATAACGTTGGATCCCCGCTTGCGCGGGGATGACAGGGATGCCGGCAGAGGCTCCACTGGCCCTCCCGGTAGCAAGCACCCGGGCAGCAACAACTACGTCGGACTATTTAGATGGCCGGCCTCAACGGGGAAGTGATGCGTGACAGCAGTTGCCCGGTGCACGGGTTTTCACCGCGGAGACCGCGGAGGACGTGGAGGGAATCCGAATACTCTCTGCATGCTCCGCGTCCTCGGCGGTGGAATCAGGCCCCGGCCGGTATTAGAGGTACCGTGAGTTATGGATAATGAGCGAGAGGGCTGCGCGAGAGGGGATAGAACTACATATGTCCCAGTGCGATTTGCTCGCCTGGGAGTTGCGTGCGGGGGGATCGGCAGCCAAAAGGGCACGGGTCACCGGAGCTTTCGCCCGTGCCAAGCGGCCCCGTGCTATTTGACACCAGATGCGACGGGCTCTTCTTCCTTCTGGGCCTGCGCGATGGCCTCGGACAACACGGCCAGCCCATCGCGCAGCGCCACCAGCTGCTCCGCCGATAGGCGGCCGGCAGCCTGGCCCATCATTTCCGGCATCGCGCCGACGGTCAGGCTCCGGATTAGCCGGACCCCTTCCTCCGTGGGCTCCAGAAAGACGACGCGGCGGTCCGCCGTGTCGTTGCGCCGGGTGACAAGGTCCTTCGCCACTAGTTTGTCGACGATGCGCGTGAGCGTCGACGGAAGGACGTTAAGCTGCCTTTGCAGGTACCTACCGTCAACCCGACTATTGGTCACCACGGATGCCAGCACCTTGAACTGCTGCATGGTCAGGTTGACGTGCCGCCAAGCATCCGCGTGGGCAGCCATGAAATGCTCGTAGATCGGCTCGCCCAACTCCGTAATCTCCGCCACCAACTGATCTCTCTCCATGTATTGCCCCTTGCCTTACTATACGCATCATTGCCTTACCGGCCACCTTGGCCAATCGGAAGGTCGATAGGAAACCAAATCATGGTCTACTGCTCGCCCGAATGTTGACAGAATTATAGCATGTTAGCCTGCTAGGCGCACCGCCTCGGGGAAGAATTTGTAAACATTCGTCGCCGTGGCAGAGACGGCCCGCCGTGCCGGTCGGGCGGGAAGCGTTGATCAGGAGGCCGATGCGCACGCCCACCGCCGGCCCCGGCCCGGTGCCGGTCTCCACCAACACGCCCACCCCCTATGACGGACCGCTGCCCTACAGCACCTACCTACCGCTGATAACGGGGCCATAGTGGCCGCGGCGTCGGCCACAATGCTGTTTGCCTTTCACCAGCCAAGCCGCCTCTCCCTTTCAACATTCATGGGGATAGTCGCGGCAGGGGGAACGGGGAGGCATGGGCTTGTCCTATGCCCTGCAGGTTGATCGACAATCTTCCTCGGACACGTAGGGCAGGCCCTTCAGGTGCTGACATAACGTCGGCGGACTAGCCAAGCGGTCCGGGGGCGGTAGATGCATCGCCCCCGGACCATCCCGCTCCACCCCCCGAATCCACTACCCACCAGCCGGCGCCCGCCCCCACTGGCAGTCCCTCTGTGAGAGCCCGCAATTGCCCCGGCCATTGACAAGTGTTAGAAAGGAATATTCTCTGGGATCTGCGGGACGCCCGCCCGCCGCTGAAGCAGCGGGCTAATGCAACAAAGCCCCTTTCGAGGGGGCTGAGAACGGGACGAGTCAACTTTGGGCCGGTCGGTGGGTGGGCAAGCGTCCCGTACCAGTCCGCTTCGAGTGGGCTTCGTCAACTTAGCGCGGCCGCTTCCGCGCCGCGCGGCCATGCCGCTGAGACCATCCGCTCCTGAAGCATGGAAGGGCAGGGGCCGGTTAAGGTTTCCTGCCCATCTATAGCCCATTTGGTATGTTGCGAAGGCCCAGAGGGGCATAGTAGCATGCGAGCTACTGGTGTCTGTACGAGCGTAGCACCTATTCCGACGAAGGAGATACCGATGAGGTCACTAAACAGGATCACTCTCTGGCTCCTGCCGCTTCTGCTGGTAGCCGCCTTGCTGGCCGGCTGCAGCAGCGAGACGCCCAAGGAAGCCCCGACCGCCCCCGCCGCGGCCCAGGCGGCTCAGCCGACGAACGCGCCGGCCCAGCCCACGCCGACGCTGGTGCCGCCTACCCCCACGCCCAAGCCGCCCACGGCGACCCCCACCCCCAAGGCCGCCGACGCGACGTCGCTCCTGCAGCAGGTCCAGACCAAGCAGCAGGAGATCAAGTCCGCCCGCGGCTCGATGGAGATCGCCATCGACGGTGTAGCCGACGGCCAGCCGCAATCGGTAAAGATGGGCATTGAGTTCGAGATCGCCGAGCCCGACTCGCACATGAAGATGAGCGGCGACGGCCTGCCGATGCCCATGGACATCGAGTTCATCAGCAAGGGCGACACCACCTACATGAACATGGGCGGGCAGTGGATGGCCATACCAGGTGGCAGCGACAGCTCGGTCACGAGCGAGATGAAGGTCGCCGATATGGCCGAGGTCGATAGCCTCCTGTCTGACGCCTCAAACGTCAAAGTCGTCGGCCGCCGCATCGTGAAGAACGTCGAGTGCGATATCATCAGTTTCGACATGACGCCGTCTGGCATGCAGGCGCTGGCCGAGCTGCTCGGCAGCACCTCGGGCAGCGACACCGCGGACCAGCCGTTCGACGTCAAGGAGTTCAAGGGCGAGGTCGCCATCGGCGTGGCCGACAAGGTCGTGCACGAGATGTCCGTGACGATGAAGGGCAACCCGAAGGACAAGCCGGACGAGACGATGACCATGTCCTACACGATCTCGATGTGGGACATCAACTCGCCGGACATCGTCATCGAGGCCCCGGCGGGCGCGACGACGCTGGCCTTCCCGACCCCGTCGCAGTGAATCCGGCCAAGACCTGACGGTCTGGCCCACGCAAAACGCAGCCCAGGCTCGACTTGCCTGGGCTGCTCTCTATCTTGGCCTCACCTTGGCGCGTAGGTCAGGTTCGGTGCAAAGGACCGGATGCGGGCCGGCGAGCCGGCAGTACTACACGCTCACGGCTTGGTGGTCCCGAACGACTTTCCATCCTCGTGGCAGAGGAGCTGCACCACCTCGCGGCCGGCGCTCGCCGCCCCCGGGATGCCGCCGGGCGGGTTAGTCCACATGCTGGCCAGGTAGAAGCCGGCGAGGCCGGGCACCGTCTTGGGAATGAACGGGTGGGCCCGCTGGAAGTCGCCCGAGAGGATCCAGGTCATAAACGTCCCCTTCCAGTTGCCCGTGTACCGTACGAAGGTGAGCGGGGTGGCGACGTCGGCCACCTCGACCTTCTCGGTGAAGCCGGGATGGAGGCGGTCGATCTGCTCGCGGTAGATGGCGGCGATCTTATCCTTCTCGGCGACGTAGGCCTCGCGGTCGCTCGCAAATGGTTCCCAATACGACCAGTCGGTCTGGGTCCCGCTTCCCACCACCGACTTGCCGGACGGGGCGAGGGTGGGATCGTAGCACATGTTGTTTACGCCCAACAGGGAGCGGCGCTGGCCGGCGACTTCGAGCGGTTGCTCCAGCTCGTAGGTAGTGCCGACCGTCGAGACGTCGCGGGAGAAATCCATATCCACCCCGAAAGCAACTTGCACGGTCGACGGGTACACCCGTCCGGTCTCGAGCAGCTCGCGATGCAGAGGGTCGACACGGCTGCCGTCGAGCAGAGAGAACAGCGTGGCGCGCATATCCGAGGCAGAAACCACCCAATCTGCCCCGACCTCACTGCACCCAAGCCCACCGGGACGCCAGCCTTGCCGGCGTTTGCGCCGATGGGCCGAATCAGTTAACATCAGGCATATCGACTTCCGGGAGGGAAAGCCGACCTTTGCACTCGCTCAGATACCTCCTCCAGCCCTGCCACCGGCCCGTCGTCTTCGGCTACCTTTTCTTCATCGGCATGATGGCCGTGGGCTACTACTACAACCTCACCTTCGTCCAGTTCGGCCTGCTCGATCTGGGCACGCGGGTGATCGGCTTGAGCGAGGAGGGCGTGGCGACGAACATGGCCTTCCTCGCCCTGCTGACGACGATCATCGCCATCGCCGTGGGCGTCGCGATGCAGCGGCTGGGTTGGAGCCAGCGGTTCCTGGTCAAGTTGCGCCTCGCCTTCGGCGTGGTGCTGGTGCAGACGGTCCT
Source organism: Chloroflexota bacterium (assembly GCA_021847625.1). The sequence goes on along the minus strand of JAJZQK010000277.1, from coordinate 1,415 downwards.
GACGGCGGCGGCGCCCTTCGTCCGCAGCGAGCCCGTGTTCTTCGTCTGGATCGTCGTCGCCTCGGCCGCGCTGGGGGTGGGCGTACCGGCGACCTTCAGCATGACGGCCGACCTCATCCACGCGCGCAACCGCGGCTACGTCGCCGCGCTCATCACGGCCCTCGCCTATTTTGCGGCGGCCACCTTCTCCACGGTCTGGCAGGTCGAGCAGTTCGCGAGGCAGCTCTTGACGGTGATGCTCGGCGGCACCCTCACCTTAGCCATGCTGGTCTTCCGCCGCTGGCCTTTCCTAGAGACGCTGGCCGAACAGCACAGGCGGCCGGAGTTCGGCCGCGGTCGCTTTGTCAGGGTGGATAGAGAGACGGGCCGTACCTGGGTCAGCCGCAAGGTGGTCGGGCTGGTACTGCTCATGTTTGGCATCTTCTTCGTCGACAGCCTCGGCTTCCTGCGCCTGGCCGATACGCCGACCTACTTCGAGGCGGCCTGGCAGTCGCCGGAACTGAACACCCGCCTCGTCATCGCCGGTTTCCACGTCGTGGCGGCGCTGGCCGGGGGCATCCTCTACTCGGCGCGCAACGAGCGCCACCTGTTCTTGTGGATCTTCGGCATCTTCGCCCTCGTGCACCTGATGTACACCTTCGATATCCGCCTCAGCCCCGGCAACAGCGGCGCCTTGGCCATGCCGATCCTCTACGCCACGGCCGTCAGCCTCTACACCGTCGTGAGCTTCGCCATCTGGGCCGATATCTCCACACCCCGGACGATCAGCCGCAACACGGCGCTCGGGGTGGGATTGGCGGGTTGGTCGGCCACGTTCACCAGCACCGCCCTCGCCTTGCGTCTGCGGCTGAGCGGGGTATCGTTGGAACAGCACCTGAACCTCGTGGACGCGCTGGCCATGCTTTTCTTCCTCGGCGTTCTGGCCATCTTGCTGGCGCCGAAGCAAAGCAGCGTCCGCCCGGCGCCGCGGCCTATTCGGAAGGACTCGCAATGAGAAGAGCACTAATCCTGATAGCGATTCTACTGGGAGCGCTGCTCCTGGCCGGCTGCGAGGATTCCTACAGCGGCACGCTGATCGTGAGCGGTACCCACAACTTCAGCATCGGGCAGACCCTCGACGGCGAGCTCGCCATCGCCGGCGGCGAGGTGCGGATAGAGCGGGGCGCCCGGGTCACCGGCTCGGTCTATATGCTGAAAGGCGACCTCTACGTCGACGGCGAGGTCGGCGGCGACATCTCCGCCATCGCCGGCAACTTGGTCGTCGGCCCCCACGCCCACGTAGGCGGGGACCTCAGCGTAGCCGGCACACCGGAGATAGCGCCGGGGGCACGAATCGACGGCCGGGTGACCACCGGGGCGAAGGTCCCGGAGGCTGCGGCCAGCCAGGTGGCCGCCCAGTCGACGCAAAATAGACT
>JAJZQK010000276.1 GCA_021847625.1 Chloroflexota bacterium | reverse complement strand
GCTCCATCTGGCCCCTCGGCGTCATTCCCGCGGAAGCGGGAATCCATCCGGTGGGCGGCAAACCGGAGACTGGATCCCCGCTTGCGCGGGGATGACAGGTAGTGGGCCGAAGACGATTGCTAACACGATGGTGGATCCCCGCTTGCGCGGGGATGACAGGAGCACCGGCAGAGGCTCCGTTGGCCCTTCCGCTAGCGAGCACCCGGGCAGCAACGGCTACGTCGGTCTATTTAGGTCTCCTTGGCAGACAGGCGAGCTGTTTACTTGCCGAGGCCGTTTTGTTATACTCTGAGCGATGGCCGATGTGAAGGCCAACCTCTTAGCGAATAGGCATGTATACATGGGTAAGTCTACCCTCGAGAGGACAGTCCGTGACCAGCCTGTGGTCTTCGGATGGGAGGATCGATGCGGCTGCTGGTTGACCACATAAGTCTGGTGCAGGGTGCTCGTCGCCACACAACCCCAGGCATAGGCATTTCTGAGCCACGTTCGCTCTTTTCCCGGCGTTCGGCCGGCGTCGGCCTTTACTCGCTCTGTGCGCTGGACGGGGCGGCCGCGGACGAGGTTTCCAGTGTCCTTACGGAGGCGCTGCATGCCGAGTTCAGTCGGCAGCCGGCGCGCAGCGTCACCTCGCGGCTAGTGCGCGCCATCCGCTCCGCGGAGGTGGCCCTCGCGAGTGAGAACGACAGTTCCTTGCCACAGCACCGTTGTAGCGGCTCCATCTGCGCGGCGGCCGTGCGCGATGGCCTTGTCTACCTTGCCTACGTGGGTGGTTGCGCCGCCTACTTATGGCAGGATGGCGCGGTGCGGCTTCTGGGAGGTCCGGATGGGGAGGTAGGGGACTCATGGCAATACGACGAATGGGAAGTAGGCCTGAGTAGCTGCAGCCTAGGGCCGGGCGACGCGGTTATCCTCTCTTCGGCGGGTTTCCGAGACCTCGCCGACGAAGGCCGGCTGGCCGAGGCACTTTCGCGTTCTGCCGCCACCTCGGTCGTAGATGAACTGGAAGGGCTTCACGCTTTGTCTCCGGCCAGCCCGGACTTCACGGTCCTTGTCCTCCAGAACTCCGAGCGGGTTACCGGCCCGGAGCGCCCCGAGTCCCGGAGGCCCTCGCCGGTGGTTCCGGATGAGCCTGAGCCGGAGTTGCCGGAAAGCGAACCGCTGTTGCCGACTCGCTCGTTTGCTCCCATAGAGGAAGAAGAGCCCGAGAGCAGACCCGCGGCCGTGCCTCGGGTTCGGCGCTCTCCGCGAGAGGCTGCCTCCATTGCCGAGAGCGAGGCCCCGCCACCAGAGCGTAAGACGGCGAGGCGTGAGGCGGCGGCTTGGCCTTCCTGGCTGTCCAAGGCGGGTCTCGTGGAGCTCGTCGGACCCTCGCTGGTGCGGGTCCTACTGCGATTCTCTATAGCGGCAATCGTGATCGCTGCCCTGGCCATCGGCCTCTACGTTGGCGAGGAGATGTGGCATTCCCGGGGCAGCCAGGCCAAAGCCGATGAGCTGCTAAGTATGGTAGAGCAGAAGGAGCGCGACGCCCTGGCGGCGACGGATGCGGCCACGCGCCGCTGGCTCCTCACGGAGGCCAGCCGGTTTGCCGAACAGGCCGTCTCGATGCAAGGGGCGGACCCTAAGGTGACCGACGCCGCCGCACGAATCCGAGGTCGCCTTGACGAAATGAACGGAGTCACCCGCCTGACCTCAATGCAGTTGCTGGCCGACTTCGTGGCCGACGACAAGTCCAGCAAGCCGAGCGGAATCCTGGTTGGGTCGGACGGGGTCTACGTCTTGGACCAGGGGGTGGGGGCGGTCTGGTTCCTCAATCTGGCGAGTGACCTTGGCGCGCTGGGCCCCCCCAAGTTGTTGTGGCGCCCGGGCGATGGCCTGGCCGGCGTCACCCTGGGCGAGGCAACCGCGACCTTCTGGATGTACGGAGCGGCGCCTGGTCTGCCGGAGCAGGTCTACGCGCTGGACAGCAACGGCATCCTGGTTAAGTGCAGCAAGGATGGGGTTGAGCAGAGCAGCAAACTGACCGGCGTCGGGGCATTGCCGGTAGTGCGCACGGCGGCTGGGCAGGCCGGCAATCTCTATGTCCTAGACACGCAGCGCCGCCTCGTGTGGCGCTACGTGCCGGGCGGAGACGGCTACGACCGCTCTCCCCAGGAGTACCTGACAGGCGACCTGGTTGCTAACCTCGGGTCTGCCGTGGACATGGTCGTGGACGGCAGCGTCTACCTTCTGCTGAGCGATGGCCAGGTGGCCAAGTACACGAGCGGTCGCGCTCAGCCGTTCCCGGCGGTGGTGCCAGACACACCGCTGCGCAACCCCGTCTCCATCTTCGCCACCCCTTCCACGCGCTACATGTACGTGGCGGACCCGGCTAACGCGCGTGTGGTAAGATTTACCAAGGAGGGGGAGTACGTGAACCAGTACAAGGCGCCCAACGACGCGTTCGACTCCCTCCGCGCAGTCTTTGTCGACGAGGAGGGCGGCCGGCTGTACGCCGTCACGGGGACGCGGGCGCTTGCCTTTGCGCTGCCGGTCGAATCGACACCGTGAACATCCTTGGCGTTGAGTCGTCATGCGATGAAACGGCCGCCGCGATAGTCACGGATGGCCGTTTCATTCGTTCGTCAATAGTGGCCTCTCAGATCCCGGTCCACGCTCGCTACGGAGGAATCGTCCCGGAGGTGGCCTCCCGCCAGCACGTGCTGGCGATTGTGCCGATCGTCGAGCGGGCGCTGGCGGAGGCGGCCGTCGGCTGGGGCGACTTGAGCGCGGTCGCCGTGACTTACGGGCCCGGTCTGGCAGGCTCGTTGCTGGTCGGCGTGAACGCGGCCAAGGGGCTGGCCTTGGCCAACGGGCTGCCGCTGGTGCAGGTGAACCATCTGGAGGGGCACATCTACGCCAATTGGCTGGTCGCGGGCGAGGAGACATCGGCGGCCCCTCCCCCCCGTTTTCCCCTGCTATGTCTGGTCGTCTCCGGCGGGCACAGCGACCTCATCCTGATGCGTGGGCACGGGGACTACGAGCGCCTGGGCCGCACGCGCGACGACGCCGCGGGAGAGGCCTTCGACAAAGTCGCTCGCATCATCGGTTTAGGATACCCGGGAGGGCCGGCGATCGAGAAAGCGGCCCTGGGCGGCGACCCGGCGGCATTTCCTTTTCCTCGCGCCCGGCTCGGCGACAGCCTCGACTTCAGCTTCAGCGGCCTCAAGACGGCCGTGCTGCGCACGGTGGAGGACCTTAGGCCGGGCGGGCCGCGAAGAGTCTCGCACGGCCAGTCGCACACACGCCCGGCGGATGCTCTCCACGAGGCGCCGCCCCTCGAACATGGCTTGGTTGCGGACTTGGCGTCCAGCTTCCAGGCCGCGGTTATCGACGTCTTGGTCGAGAAGACCCAGTTGGCGGTCGAACGCTACGGCGTGGGTCAGGTGGCGCTGGCGGGCGGCGTGGCCGCGAACGGGGCGCTCCGGGCGGCGATGCGGGAGCGCCTGCCGGGCAAAGTCCTTATCCCGCCAATCTCCTTCTGCACCGACAACGCGGCGATCATCGCCAGTTGCGGCTACTTCCGCTTTCTGCGCGGCGAGTGGGCCGGCTGGGACCTGGACGTCTATCCCTCTCTTGGTCTGGACTGATGCTGTGCCGGCTCACTCCTTCGGTGATTCCTCTTCCCTCTGGCTGCGCCTGCGTTCCCTCTTTGGCCGAAATCCCTACTTAATTGGTAGGAATTGTGACAGAAGTCACGGAATCTCATGCCAAGCGTCGTGTAAACTTGAAGTAATAGAGCAGAACGGTGGCCTCGCCAACCGGCGGCGGGTTCACCACGATTGCCGGTCGAAGACAGCCGAGGAGGGATGACCGATGTCGGAAGCAACTGAAGAACTGATGCATGAGCACCGAGCCATTGAACGGTTGATCGGCCTACTCGAACGGGCCGCGGATAAGATCGAGAAGGGCACCCCTGTCCCACCGGCAATACTGGCCGATGCTGTTGACTTCATGAGGGGTTTTGCCGACAAGTGCCACCATGCCAAGGAGGAGGATCTGCTCTTCCCGGCTATGGCGCGCCGGGGAGTCCCGTATGAGGCCGGGCCGCTGGCGGTTATGCTGGCGGATCATCGCCTAGGCCGCCAATACGCGGCCGGAATGGCGGCCGCGCTGCCTGGTTATGAGAAAGGGCACCTCGCAGCTACGGCGACGTTGATCGAGAATATGCGAGGCTACGCGCAGCTGCTGCGCGCTCACATCCACAAGGAGGACTTCGTTCTGTACCCGCTGGCCGACCAGGTCCTCGACGACGGGGAGAAGATGCAGCTGGCCAAGGAGTTCGCGCGCGTGGAGAAGGAAGTCACTGGTCCGGGTGAGCACGAGAAGCACCTTGCTATGCTGGATACCCTCGAGGCGGCGGTTGGCTAGAACGCGGTTACTGCGTAGGAGCGTCTGGGGCCTGGCTAGGAGAGGCGTCTCCCGCCCGCGGCCGGCTGAGCAGATTGCTCCAATAGGAAGAAGGCCCGTGCCGATCTTCTAGGTCATAGCACGGGCTTTGGCGTACAAGAGCGACAGAACCCTTGAATCCTTGGGTTCGCCGCTCAACCGCTGGAACCAGGGGCGGCCTCCTGCCGGTGCTGGTGATACACGCGATCGCGGTAGTAGCCCCAGGCGCAGTAGATGCCCCCGATCGGATTGTGGGCGAGGGCGCGGTCCTTGGCCACCAGACACGTCGTCAGGGCGTCCGCGTGCTTGATGAATAGCGAATCATGGCCCACGCAGAGGCCGAAGATGATATTGAACTCCGTCTGAGCCTCGTTCAGCAAATGGGCCTGGCCGATCGGATTGCACATCATCTCTGTCGTGCCCGGCCGCACCTTCTGATCGTCGCTAAGGCCAAGCTCCTCTTTGGGAATGGCCCCTGTCTTACAGGCGGCAGAGACGACCTCGAAGCCGTTGGCCTTCAGAATCGCGTTGAGGATCTTCGCCTCTTCGCGCATGCCTACGCAGAAAGCGATCCCCAGCCGCTTGAAGGCCATCCGGTGAGCGAACTCTATCGTCTCTTCTACCCTATTCCAGCGCGTGTAGCCGGCTGCCTCTACGATGGCGGACACCCGTCCGATTTCCCTGTTCTCCGGCTTGGCGTAGTCCGCCCGGGTGTTGACGGCGTCTGTCAGGCGCATCGGGCAGTTCTCCGGCGCGCCCTCGAGTTTCCCCGTCCGGCAGACATAGACTTTACATTCAGCGCAGGAATACAATTATCTCTCCCTCTTGGTCGCTTCGCTATCTCCGGGCAATCCGCGACAGAAGCACGCCTACTTCGTACAGGAAGTACAGCGGCACGGCGACCAGCATCTGAGTCCCGGGGTCCGGAGTGGGCGTGATGATGGCAGCTGCTATGGCCGCGACCAGGATCGCGTACTTGCGATAGCTGACAAGCTTCTTGGTGTTGACCAGCCCGATCTTAGTTAGGAAGTAGATGACTACAGGCAGTTCGAACGACACGCCCATTGCCAGCAGTAGGTTCACGACGAACGATATGTAGCTGCTGATCTTGATTGTCGGCTGGGCGATCTTGATCAGGAACTCCGATGAGAGGAGATACCTGACGG
>JAJZQK010000275.1 GCA_021847625.1 Chloroflexota bacterium | reverse complement strand
GACCTCAGCAGCAGAGGTGGGATCCCGAGCGACCATGCCGGCCGCTGACGCACAGGCCCAGAAGCCGCAGAGCCGCTACCATCACCGCAGACCACGCTGGGTTGAACGCCGGTCTTCCACAAAAGGCCTCTCCAGCACTCGGGAGGCGGCCAACTCCCGTCTCGCAATTCTCCAATATCGCGGTTTCGGACAGTGATGGAAGAGTTATCCTAATGCGATATAGACATGCTTTCCAAGGAGGAACGATGCAATGACTGGTCACGCTGTCATCCTACGAAAGCGGCATCCCATTGACGGTGCAGTTGTCGTCGTCGACCTGCGGCGGCGCCGTGACCATCCCCCTCTCCACGGGCCGGATCAACGCCACCTTCCTGGATATGTCCAGCCGCCACCTGGTGAAGGAGTTCAAAGACTCGGACCTGTTCTACAGCATCCCCCTACTTCCTCCTGCGGAGCATCGTGGAGAGCATCCCCTTCAGCACGGCCGGCACCGCCGAGCCAGGGATAGGCTTCAACGAGGCGATGGTCAAGGATTAGGGCCTGGTCTCGGCCATCGCCCCTGGGCTTGAAAGGCCAGACGATCGGCTGGGGCCCTGGTCCTCGCGTTCCAGATGGGCTAAATAGTCCGACGTAGTTGTTGCTGCCCGGGTGCTCGCTACCGGGAGGGCCAGTGGAGCCTCTGCCGGCATCCCTGTCATCCCCGCGCAAGCGGCGTTCGCCCTCCGGCCGCGCACTGGCTGGATTCCCGCTTCCGCGGGAATGACGGAACCGGCCGGCCGTGCAGCAAGCATAACGCCGGACTATTTAGATGCCGGGGACGGCTCGTCCGAGAAGCAGGAGGTTGAGTAGGGACTCTTCCCTTGCATCTGTTCAAGCGCCGCTTGGTCCGGCCCCAGTACGGGCTGCTGGCACGTACTCTCAAGGCACACTGCACGGCGCTTGCTTGAACAGTGACCTTGTCCGTGGTATATTGCCGGGCGAGCGAGGGCTTTGGGAATGGTAGGGGGAGGGAGTAATGTGGCAGACAAGCGACTCACCGCGGAGGGTTGCCGAGGCCGACGACTAGACGCAGAAGACCTTCACTTGCGTACGAGCGTAATCACCAGGCCGAGGACGAAGACGAGGAACCCGCCTGCAATGCCCAGATAGAGATACGAGGCGATCCAATCGAGATCTAGGTCCAAGCCAAGCCAGTCCCACCAGCGTGATACATCCAGCGGATCGACGAATGCAGAGTGTGGGGTAGGGGTGGGCGACACGGTTGTCGTTAGCGGCAGGGGCGTTGGCGTCCGCGTTGGCGTAGTCGCCACCCCCGGCGACGGCTGGCGCGTGCCTGTAGGGGACGCTGTGGGCGACGCGGTCGGCGACGGCGGAGGGATCTGCACGAAATCGACCTGCAGCGCCTGTCCGGCCGGCAAATTCAGCCCCTCCGCGGGAGTGCAGATCTGTCGCTCCACCACGACGCTATACGTACCGGGCTCGAGGCCAGCGATTTCGTAACTGCCATCGCCCGCCGTGGTGGCGGTCTGCCGGAACCCGCCCCGCGTGACCTTCACGACCTGGCCGTACACGCCCCTACCCGAGGCTTCGAGCACTCGTCCCCGGATTATTCCCCGGTCGGAGGGCGAGCCCGGCGGCGCAACCGCGGGTCGCACGGCCATGGGCACAAGGACCAGATCGGTGGTCGGCTGCGCTGACCACGTGGAGGTGGCCGTAGGCCTGGCAACGGTAGGCTGTGTTGGGCGTGAACCGGGGGAGCCCACGGTCACGGGCACGGAATAGTCGCTGTAGTTGCCAGTGTTATCGACAACCGTCAACCTCAGCATGTAGGCCCCCGCCGGCAGAGCGGAGACGTCCCACGTGCCGAGCGTGCCGTTTGCCACCTGCGTTTCGTGCAGGCTGCCGATGACTGACCACTGCCCCGGAGAACCACCCATTGTGAACTCGAGCTTGTAGAATTGGAAGTCAGTAGCGGTGGCGGTGCCCGACACCACTACCATTCCCGAGACCTGGGCGTTCACCGCCGGGGCGGTGATCTCCGCCGTGCCCTGGGCGGCCGCGCCCACGGCGCTGGCGCCGAGAGCCAACATCGCCACCAGCGCGATAGCGGTCGTCATAAGCACTACTATTATGCTGTGGCGCTTTGCAGACATACAGTCCCTTTGTCCTCGATTCTCTGGCTCACTGGGTCTCGGTCAAAGTGCGCGGATTCTTCTTTGCCAAGTCAAGACGCCGAATCCGCTAGCTTTGGCGTGGACCACTCTTTCAATTCCTGACCCCCGAGGAGGTTGCCGCCACCCGGCCGTAGCGCCGATCCCTGCTTGAACCAGAACGGCACCCCGGCGGCCCGACACTGCGCCCGGAGGTCCGTCGCCCATTCATTGGCGAAGGGGCGCCGCGAAGGTAGTCTTCGAGCGGACGATCGTGTCCGGGTCCTGGCGGTATTTCTTCTTCACGGCGAACATATGGCAGTTCTTACAGCCGGCGCTCACCCTCTTGCAGCCCTGCCAGGGGTTCCAGGAACGCACCGTCCAGGTGATCGCTGTTTCCTGCCCCATCTACCCGGCGCCTTTTCTCTACACTCTGTTCTTCCCCGAGTATAACGGCGCACGCCTGGACTTGGCAAGGGCCCCTGTGCATGGGGTTTCAAGCCCCAGAGAGGGCCTGCGCTGAAGTAGTACGGGCGAGGGTCCTCCCTGGGCCAAATGATAGGAGGGCATGGTCCTGACCCAACGGTCCCTACCCGCGCGGGGCGTTTGTCATCGTACCCACGCCGACCGGCACGCGTCTTCTGTCGTCTACTGGAGGCACGAGGAGACGCCTGGCGTTGTAGCACCGAGCGTGTCCGACGGCCCCTCTTCGGCAGCGGGAGCCTGCGGGCATGGCGGCGATTTGGGATCTGGTCTCCGTTACGTTCCCTTCAGCATCTGCTCAAGCGCCGCCTGGTCCGGCCCGACGAAGGGCACCGCTGCCGGCACGTCCGCTAGCGTCGCCAACAGCCGTTCGGTAATATCTCCCCCGGCGGCCGGCAGATGGCTACTCAGAATCATCCGCGGATCCATCCCTCGGATGCCGTCCAGTTCCCTCGCGAACGCGGCGCCGTCCACCTTGTGTAGCCACGGGGAGTCCACCGTCGCCCAAAGGATCTGCCCCTCTCGCAGGACCCGCGGAGAGAGGTCGGCCGCGTTCTGGGGGACTTCGGCAAGGAGCGCTCCGAAGGAGTCGACGCTGAAGAACACCCCCGATTTGTCTTCGTAGAATCCAGTGCTGCAAGGGTTGTCGAGCGTCGGCGGTCTTACGGCGGTGAGCGTGCGGTCCCCCACGGTGATGTTCTGCCCGGGGTTCAGGGGGTAGACCCGGTCCATTGGCAAAGCGGTGGACAGGGTCATGATGCCAACGCCCAGGGGGGCGAGACTTCGACGCGATGTGACTCCATGGCCATCACAGCGCGGCGGCACAGTGTTCGACCTTACCCGAGTCCCCATATCTATAAGGCTGACTGCCCGTGGGCCGACAGACTAATTGAGACACCAATCGGTGATGGAGATGAGCCGTGCTCTCCTTGTCATAGTCTGACCTCCCGTTGGCCAAGTGGTATGTGAAACCGCATGTTCAATGCTAGCACGATTGAGCGCCAGCCGTCCATACTGGCCGGCCCGCCCCCTGCACCTACTTGGCGTTGAAGCGGCGCTCGAAGATGGGGACAGGGAAGACGATCAAGGGAACGCCGTGTAGAAGCGACTGGATGATCGTGTTCTGGCCGCCATGGCAGATCGTCCAGCCGCAGCGCGGCAGCACCCATTGGCCTCCACTGACCAGGTGGACAGGGTAAATATGGCCCAGACGGGCAGGTTGAAGGTGGGTCAGCTGACGGGTGCGTAAGCCAGCAAGCGGTGCAACAATACAAACGGCGACGGGACCTCCCGCCGTACTCCCATCCGATAAGGAGGTCATCGAAATGACCGCATCACTCATCTCCGCCCCCCGGCAGGTTCTGACGCTGCGTTGGCAGCCGAACAAGGACATGCTGGTGGTGGCCCTGTCCTGGCTCCTGGTGGTTGGCGCTCTCTACACGGCCACCGTGGTAGTCGGCACCGAGGCCCTGGGCGGCCTCGCCTACTTCGGCCTCTACGCCGTGCTCGGGGCCACGGTCGTCGGCATCGGCCTGCCCCTGTTCTGGATGACCGTGGTACGCCATCGACCATTGACCGACCTGGGCATCACCAGGCGGCACCTGGGCAAGAGCCTGCTGCTGCAGGTCATACTCAGCGGCTTGCTCTACGCCTCGGCCCTCGCCGATGCCTCGCTGCCCACCTTCGAGCAGTTCGTGCCTCTGGTGGCGCTCGCGCTGGCCATCGGCTTCTTCGAGGCCGTGTTCTGGCGAGGCTGGGTGCTACTGCGACTGGAGGAATCCTTCGGCTTCCTGCCGGCGCTGGTCCTCGGTTCGGTGCTCTATGCCCTCTACCACGTCGGCTACGCGATGCCCATGGACGAGATCGGTTTCCTCTTCTTCATCGGCGTGCTCTATGCCGTCACCTTCCGCCTCACGAACAGCGTCTTCATCCTCTGGCCGGCCTTCCAGCCGCTGGGGCAGCTGCTCACCCTGGTACGTGATGGCCTGACTCTGCCGTTCCTGTCGGCGTTGGGCTTTGCCGAGGTGCTGGTGGCGATGCTCGTCATAGTCTATCTCGCCGGCCGCTACCATAGGCGATGGGTAAAGAAGGAATCCAAGGCAGAGCAGGCGCATATTTTCACCACGGTTGCCGCCGAGGGACACGGGGTCCGTTGAAAGGCGCCGCACGAGCGGTAGACGTCAATCAAGAGCAAGAACAAAGCAGAAGGGAGTTTACTACGATGAGCGGCTGGCGGCGATCAGGGGGCGTCCCGCCTACGTCCCGGCGGATGTGCCGAGCCCGACCCTACAGACGCGAGTGGGGGACGCCCCGCGGGTTATCGCCCCCGGCGTGGCGAGCCTTGGCCCCATCCACCGCCAGGACTTCCTCCTCGGCTGGATCCCGGAGCAGTCGCTGGCGATCAACGTGCGAGGCAAGGGGCTGGTGCTGGTCATCGGCTGCGGCCATCCCACCGTCCAGGAGATCGTGGCGCGAGCGCGGATGCTCTGCGAGGAGCCGATCTACGGCGTCATCGGCGGGTTGCACCTGCCCGTGACTGCCTCCCGGTCGCGCCTGTTCGGGTTCCTGAGCCAGCAGAACGTGGGCACGGGCAAGTGGCTCTGGGACCCCATCAACCGCACCGACGTGACAGACGCCATCGCCTGCCTGCAGACCGTGCGTCCCAGTCTGGTGGCGCTCTCACCCCACGACAGCTGCGATTGGTCGTTGGCGGCCTTCCGACAGGGCTTCCCGGAGGCCTGCGAGGACGTGCGCGTGGGCAGGGAGATACTCGTGGCCTAAATAGTCCGACGTAGTTGTTGCTGCCCGGGTGCTCGCTACCGGGAGGGCCAACGAAGCCTCTGCCGGCATCCCTGTCATCCCCGCGAAAGCGGGGATCCAACGTTATCTGTAGGGGCGAACGGCGTTCGCCCTCCGGCCACGCACTGGCTGGATTCCCGCTTCCGCGGGAATGACGGAACCGGCCG
>JAJZQK010000274.1 GCA_021847625.1 Chloroflexota bacterium | reverse complement strand
GCCGGGGAGTAGCGCAGCTTGGTAGCGCACCTGGATGGGGGCCAGGAGGTCGGCCGTTCGAATCGGCTCTCCCCGACCAGACGATGCGGTGGATGCGAGAGTATCCACCGCATTTTTGTGTCCGCGGAACGCCGTCCCCGGGCGTCTCCTAATACAACTACTCGCCTACATTCCGGTATTCACTTCTTCCCCACAGGGGCGGCTGGGAAAGGATCTTGCATTATGCTTATTGGTTCGCGCGACCCATGGAAGCGCGAGCGACGGCAATCCAAGGTGGCGAGCTGCCGGCGCGCGCGGGCTTTCTGGCGGTGGAGCCGGAGGGATTGGTCGTGAGTGCTATCAGGCGGGCGGATGATGGGAACGAGGCTGAGGCAGTGGCGATGGCTAAGAAACTGGAATCTCTGTTGGAGAAGATCTCGCCCCTGAGGGTATCGGGGGCTAGCGACGTAGACGTAACGGGGCTCAGCTCTGATTCGCGCCGGCTGCGGCCCGGCAACGTGTTTGTCGCCCTCCCCGGTCGGCGCACGGACGGAAACGCTTTTGTCGATCAGGCGATGCGGAAGGGGGCGGCGGCAATAGTGAGCGAGCGGGCGAACTCGCCAGCCGAGTCCGCGGTTCCCTACATAGTGGTGGAGAACGCGAGGAGGGCTCTCTCCCGCCTGGCGGCCGCCATGTACGACTCCCCTGCCCAGCGACTCCACGTAATCGGCGTGACCGGCACCGACGGCAAGACGACCACCGCCCACCTGATCTCCGCCGTTCTGGAGGCAGCGGGCATCCCCGCCGGCCGGGTCACGACCGTCGACGTGGCGATAGGTTCGCTGGTCCGCCGTAACGAGACCAACCACACCACCCCGCAGGCTCCCTTCATCCACTCGGCTTTGGCGGAGATGGTGCGGGCGGGCGCCGAGTATGCCGTGCTGGAGGCCAGCTCGCACGCCCTTGCCTTGGACCGCGTGGCCGATTGCGCCTTCGACGTCGCGGTGATGACCAACCTGACCCCCGAGCACCTGGACTTTCACGGCACCTTCGAGCGGTACCGCGAGGCAAAGGCACGCCTGTTTCGAATGCTGGCAGAGCCTACCGCGAAGCCGTGGCCCCGCTTTGGGGTCGTCAACGCGGATGACCCGGCCGCCGAATACTTCCGGCACGCCACGCCCGTTCCCATGTTCTCCTACGGGGTCAATTCGCCTGCTGACCTCCGAGCCGAGGCCATTGAGACAAGCCCCGAGGGATCTAGCTTCGTGATCGTGGGCCCCGCCGGTCGGGTCGAGGTCGACACACGGCTGCCCGGGCGCTTCAACGTCTACAACTGGCTGGCCGCGGCGAGCGTTGCCTTCGGCCTGGGGTTGGCCCCCGAGGCGGTCGCCCGGGCGGCCACCGCCGGGCCTGTAGTGCCGGGACGGATGATACGGGTACAAGAGGGCCAGCCCTTCGGCGTTGTCGTCGACTTTGCCCATACGCCGAACGCCCTGGACCTGGTTCTACGGACGCTCCGGCCGCAGACGAAGGGACGCCTGATCGCCGTGTTCGGCCACGCGGGCGGGCGAGACTTCAACAACCGGCCGGAGATGGGGCGGACCGCGGCCCGCCTGGCCGACTTCTTCGTCATCACCTCGGACGACCCGTACGACGAGGACCCTGCCGCGATCATCGACCAGATTGGGCGGGGCGCCCAGCGCGAGGGTTTAAGACTAGGGGTTGATTACTTGAAGGTCGTGGACCGGCGGGAGGCGATTGCCAGTGCCCTGCGCGAGGCACGGCCAGGAGACACGGTCCTGATCGCGGGCAGGGGGCATGAGAGAGTCCAGACCGTGGGGCGCCGCAAGCTTGTCTTCGACGACGTGGAGGTGACCCGCGAGCTGCTCGCCCAGGCACAAGGCGCCAGGGGCCGCAGCGCGGCCTAGCGCGCTCTTGGCCGGTGGATCGATGCTCTAGCGGACGGGCGTGGCGACCGTGTTGGCGGATACCACGACCTCGTTGCCCATATGCAGAACCTCCGCGACCTCCCCGTTGGCTAGGCGAATGCCCACGAAGATGGTGTCACGGCGGCGGCGATCCTGCTCCGCTGCGAGCGGGTGGCCGTCACTAGTGCGGACGCGCGGCTCCCCGTCCACCTCCAACCTGATGCGGCAGTCGAGTGGCTTGGCTCCTTGATGGCCTATCCTTATGCGTTCTTGACTGTCTTCCCGCTCAATTCTGAGGTCGATCGTGTGTGCGCCAATCCGCAGACCCTCCAGCTCGGCGTGGGTCCAGCTGTCAGGCAGTTTTGGGCAGATCTCCGTGAAGTCGATGTGGGCCTTCGGCTGTACCCCGAACATCCCTTCGATGATGCCTTGCAGGAAGAGGGCGGGTGACCACAACTGCATGAAGCACAGGCCCTCTGGGATTAGCTCTTTGTAGGTGCCAAGGCTGCCCGTCATCGTCGTCTGCGCGATGTTGGCGAGCAACCGCCAGCCGAGATTGACCTTCCCCTGGTAGAACGCCGCCAGGGCGAGCAGACCGGTGGGCAAGGTCCAGACGAGCTCCTCCACGTCTCTGGTGTGGATCATGCCGTACTCGTTCACCCATTCCTGCTCTATGCGTCGCAGGGCCCGCTCGGCCTTATCGCGGTCGGCGACCCCCGCCTGCAGAGGCGTTACGACCACCCAGTGGCCGTCCATCCGTTTGGTGTGGTCGTCGGCCAGCGAGTCGGCGAAGATCGACTCCTCTTCGATCCAGAAGTCCTGGTTCACCGCCGCCCGCAGGGCGCTCGCCAGTTCCAGGTGATTCTCGGCTTCGTAGTCGCGACCGAGGGCGCCGGCCATGGAAGCGAGGCAGTAGACCGCCTGGCAGAAGTAGGCAATTGAATCCAGCTTCTCCGGGCCCATTCCTTGGCGCTCGACCATGGCGTTACCGTCGGGATAGTAGTCTAGGTCTGCATCCCAGTGGGCAAGCACGTAGTCGAGTACCCCTTCTTGGCACAGGGGGTAGACCTCCTCCAGGAAAGCGTAGTCGCCGGTCCACCGGAAGTACTCCCAGGCGGCGATCGTGAACTGGGGGGTTTCCTGCGTGTTGCCCGGGTGGAAGACGCGGCCGTTGGTCGTCACCTCGTGGGGGATACGTCCGCATTGCCGCTGTCCGACCTTCGCCAGTTGCAGGAGGCTTTCCCGCGCCCATTCGAGCTGGCCGATGCCGACGATGCCGGGGATCGAGTACGCCGTATCGGTGCCGAACAGTTGCACGTACTCGGGCAGGCCGGCCAGCAGATACTTGCCCAGGTAAGGCGAGTAGTCTACCTTCAGCTGCACCAGGTTTGCCTTGGCGTTGAGGAACGCTTCCTCGGCGCTGGGGTCGGATGAGGAGAACTTGGGCTGGCCAAGGACCTGCTCATCGTAGTATTCCATCTTCTCTGCCAGGAGTTCATGCTGGTGGCCCATCAGTTGATTGTACCGGGCCAGGGCCGTATCGCGACCGCCCGTGCTCTCCACGACGTACTGGAAAGGAACCTCGACCTCCCCTCCTGCCGGCACCTCCAGCTCGTACACCTGGACCGCCTTCCCGTGGTTGGTTTCCCGGTCGACCGACAGGTCCCGTTGCACGGGGGTAGCATCGGTCCCGAAGACCGTCGCCCATCGCAGCGCCCAGTAGGCGTCGGTGGCGAACACGAGGTTCTCCGCCGGCACCAGCAGGTCCTCGCCGTTGCGCCAGCCGCTGAACCAGCTGGGCATGAGGTTGGTCTCCACCTCCCAACGCAGGCGCAGGTGCAGGGCCCGGTCGCCGCGGTTGCTGATTTGGAGGAGGGAAAAGAGCGAAGGCTCTTCTTCCACGACGAAGTCCCGCCGCCTGACGCTGAGATTGCCTCGCTCGAAGAAGAACTCCCCGTGCGAGAGGTGGTTGACGAAGCGCAGACTGTCGTTGAGCTCCCACCAGTCCTCACCCACGGGGGCCAGCGCGTACTTGATGCTTTCGATCGCCTTGATGGGATGGGCCCAGACGCCGCCCATCTCGTACAGGTAATGCGCTGCCGTCGTCGGGCGCTCGTCCTCGCCCACCTGGGTGATGCTCTTGCCGACCAGGAAGCCCGGTCGCCGCCAGCCCAGGGGCGGGTACTCGCCGCTCATGGCACCGATGACGTACATGCGCTTCCCGGCGAGGAAGTAGAGGTTGTCCCCTTCGTCTGTCCTGCTGACCCTCACGTCACCGAAGGTCAGCACCTGTTCCCGTGCCAATGCCTATTGCCCTCCCGGCCGCGACCCGCCCGTGGTGCTTAGGCTGCCTTCAGCTGGCTCAAGGCATCCCTGACCAGGCGGTCGCGCACGCCATCCTCCACCTTCGCCACCTCCGGCACCATAGAGGCAAGCGTGCGCAGAATCTGGCTTGCCCAGGTGTACTGGCGAAGTACGGTGTCCAGTCCGTTGCGTCGTACCTGCGCCCTCTGGTCGTCAGAGAGGGCGAGGATCTGCTCCAGTTTCCGCGCCGTGTCCTCGACGTCGTCCTGCCGCGCCACAAAACCGTCTACCCCGTCGGTCACCTGGTCGGCCAGGCCGCCGGTGTTGGAGACGAGCATCAGCGCGCCCCCCTCGCGGGCGAGGACCCTTACCTCCATCGGCGTGAGCCCGCCCGGCTCGTTCAGGGCTAGGCTGGCGGCGACCGCCGTCTTCTCCCATTGCAGCAGGCAGGCGACGAGCTCCGGGTCGAAGGCGAAGATCAGGTTGGCGTTGGTGCCGAGGTCGCGGTCGAGGTCGATTAGCTTCTGCCAGGTGGGCGTCACCATCACCACCGGGTGAATCCTGCCTTTGAGCCGGGCGGCGGCCTCAAGGACGAGGTCGAACCGCTTGTACTCCACTGCTCGGCCCCAGCTGAACACGAGCGGCTTATCCGTCGGGATGCCGTACTGGTCGAGCTTGGCGAGGATTTCCTCTCGGCTGCGCTGGCGGAGGAACGGTTGGGAGGGGTCTACACCGTTCCCCGTGGGCACCAGCTGTGACTGCTTGGCGCCGTAATCCTCGACGATGTGGTGGGCCATGAACTGGCTGATATAGCCGAGCCGCGCCTTCGGCGTCACCTTCGACCAGTGTACTCCCGTCGACTCCACCATCAGGCGCTCAGGGTTGGGAAGGGGCATCTCGTGCGTCAAGGCGGTGCTGTGCATCACGTAGATCGTGTGCACGTCCGTGCCGACGGCCTGCGCCTGGAGGGTGATGTATAAAGGCGCCAGGGCGTAGAGCGAATCGTGGCAATAGACGATCGTCAGTTCGTGCTGTCGGGCGAAGTTGAGCGCGGCGGTGGCCCCGGATGCGCAGGCCACCTTCCAATTCTCCATGCTGCCCAAATCCCCGACGCCCCAGGGGGCTTTCGGCAGATAGCCTTCCGTGTAGTTGATCAGGTACTCAAACCTGCCGCCCATCCGGCTGATGGCTGCCTCCGCCAGTTGTTGGTACTGCGGATCCCGCCGTTCGTGATCGGGTGCGTAGGCGATCTCGCAGAAGTAGGGAGTCAACGAGATGCCCTCGCGGCTCAGCTCCTCCCGCATCCGCGGGAGGGTGCTAAGGTGGCCGCGGGTAACGGTGGCTACGCCGCCGCCAAAGGTCTGGATGCCCTCGAATGTCAAATGCACAAC
>JAJZQK010000273.1 GCA_021847625.1 Chloroflexota bacterium | reverse complement strand
TGCCAGAGACACGGAGGTGCGGCAAGTTGTGAGCCTCAGGCATTGGGACCCATTCGCGGAACTGATGTCCGTGCGCAGGCTAATGGACGACCTCTGCGCGGACGGTGGGCTGCCTCCCGCGAGGCAGATACCGGCAGGAAAGGGGCAGACCGCCTTTCCGGTGGACGTCTTCGAGACGCAGGATGCCTACGTCGTCACCGCCGCCCTTCCCGGGGCGACAAGCGATGACGTGAGCATCTCGCTCGCCGGCAATCGACTCTCTCTAAGGGCAGACGTCAAGCCGCTGGCACAGCCATCCGGGCGCACCCGCACCTACCGCGAGCGCCGAGCTGGCAGGTTCGCCCGCGACCTATCCCTGCCGACGGCGGTCATAGCGGACGCGGTCGAGGCGACCGTTAGGGATGGCCGCCTCACGGTCACGATCCCCAAGGACCACGATGCCAAGCCCCGGTCGATCACGATCAACCCCTAGGAACCGACCTTCATGCTCTATCGTCTCCTGAGCATGCTATTGGCAAGGGGGGAAGGTGTCAAGAACAGGTCGGGCGCTCGGGCGCTTGCACGGAGGGCTCGTGTGCTCGCCTACTGCTCACGTTGACTGGCAGGCAGACTTCTGCTATAGTGATTTCACGAAGGCATCGCCCCTTTGAGCGGGGTGGTATGCCCCTCTGCAAGAACCTTCAGTTCTTCACCCAGGATTACGCCTGGTCGCAACTCAGCTATTCGAGACAGGGAGGTAATAGAGTGAAAGGCGTTATGCGCGCGGTTATCAAGCCGACTGCCGCGCCCGGGGCAGCGCTGGCGACCGATTGGCCGATCCCACAGCCCGGCCCGAAGGACCTGATCATTAAAGTCAAGGCCGCCGCGATTTGCGGCACCGATTCGCACATCTACGATTGGACCCCCTACGCGCAGACGCGCGTGAAGCCGCCCACGCCGATAGGCCATGAGTTCTGCGGCGAAGTGGTGGAGATGGGGAGCGCCGTCGAGGGCTTCGAGATTGGCGACCTGGTGGCCGGCGAGACCCACATCCCCTGCGGCAACTGCTATCTCTGCCGCACCGGCCAGCCGCACATTTGCCAAAACATGCTGATCCTCGGCATCCAGACCCCTGGCGTGTTCGCCGACTACACCCTCATACCGGCCGTCTGCGCTTGGAAACTGCCGAAGGACTTCGACCCCGAGATCGGGGCGATCCTGGAGCCGATGGGCGTGGGCGTCCACGGCGCCCTGTTGGGCCCGCTCCACGCCAAGAACGTCGCCGTGCTCGGCTGCGGCCCGATCGGCCAGCTGGCCATCGCCACCGCCGCCGCCTGCGGCGCCAAGAAGATCATGGTCTCCGACATGGAGGACGTGCGCCTGGAGATGGCGAAGAGCATGGGTGCCACCCACCTCTACAACGCCAGGCGTGACGACGTCGTGGCTGAGGTTCGCAAGGAGACGAACGACCTGGGCGCCGACGTCGTCCTCGAAGTGACCGGGGTCTCGCCGGTTATGGAAAGCGCCCTCAAGATGGCCCGCAAGGCCGCCCGCGTTACCTTCATCGGTCTGCCCAACAACCCTGTGACCTTCAACGACTTCGCCAACGACCTCATCTACAAGGAGCTCGAGGTCTCGGGCGTCACGGGCCGCAAGATGTACGAGACGTGGTTCCAGGTGCAGGGCCTGATCGAGTCGGGCAAGGTCAACCCGAAGAAGGTGATCACTCACCGCTTCCCGCTCGAGGAGTACGATGCCGCCTTCGTCGCCGCGCGCGACCGCGTCGGCGGTAAGGTGCTGTTTATCCCCTAGCATTCGCCATATAGCAGCATAACCTGAGGGGCGCCATGCCGGGCGCCCCTCTTTCATTGCCCAATACATCCGCGGTCGATGTTAGACCCGATCCTTGATCGTCATCGACCCTTGCCCGAGCCCCGCCACCTGCACCGCGAACTCGATCTGATGCGAGCCGGAAGATAGCCTCACCTCCGGAAGGTAGAACGTCACCAGCGTGCCCTTCTGAATGTTGACCGGCTCGGAAACCGTGACGGCGCTAGCGTTGACCGCTCCCTCGCCGAGGTCGACGCGAATCCGGTCGAGCGGCACGTTCCGGCCGTCCACCCGCAGATAAAGCAGCCTCTCCACCTGGCCGTCGCGGTACGTGTTGCGAACCGAGAAGGTGCTCCCTTCGTCGGTGTTGCGCAGGCTGTGGCGCACGTAGACACGCCTGGCGGCAAACCCCGGCACCTGGCGGACGCCCGGCGGCCGTTCGATCTCGCCGACGACCTGGAACGCGGCCTCGTTGCGGTCGAGCAGACGGTCTTCCTGCCACAGTTCCGTGACTACCGCATAGGCACCGCGGGGCAGGTTCCGGCTCACGGTCAGAGCGAGGAAGGCGCCCTCCCCCGCCCCCGGCAGCCGCAGGCGCCGCGCTCCCCCCGACCGCCCCGTTATCAGCAGCCACAGCCGGGAGAGCAGCGGCAGTTCGGCCCAGACGGGTTCGATGCGCCAGGCCAGGGTTGCGGGCCCCGACAGCCGGTAATCGTCGTTCACCACGTAGAGGTCCACGGACGAGAGGGTCCCGCCCCGATAGGCTATCCGGCGGCGGTCGCGGACGGCGTAATCGGCTTCGAAGATGATGCAGACGTGGACTGGGTTGTAGGCTACGCCGATCGCCCGGTAGGCCAGTTTCGGCAGCCGATAGTAGTCCACGATCGACCAGGTGATAGACGGCCAGCAGTCGGCAAACGTGAACTGCACCAGCCCCCCCGTGGGACGGAACTTCCCCGCCCGCCACAGTTCGATCGCGTACCGGCAGTAGAACGCCTGGTGTTCCTGGCTGGCCTTGATGTAATCGGCGAGAGAGCCGAAGGAACCCGGCTCACCGACCCCGTGCTGCGACCACTGCACGGGCTGGTAGTCGGCGTAGATCCACGACGGCTCTTCGGCCTCGACCGGCCAGGTGGCCGGCAGCGTCTGCCAGAACGGCGACTCGGCAACGGGAAGGGCCTGGGCCCCGAACTCGGTCGGGAAGACGGGAGCTAGCGTCCGGAATTCCTCTACGTTGCCATGGTACCAGCCATTGTACAGGTGCTCGTCCACATCTCCGGAGGCGGCCAGCACCGGGCGGCCACGGTCCATGCTAGCCACCAGCCGGGCTCCCTCCTCGTCCACGTCGCGATTGGTCTGCTCGGTATGGGGCTCGCCGAACCAGGCCATGTCGGTGGGCCAGGGGGGCTCGTTATGGACCGCCCAGAGGACGATGCTGGGGTGAGAAGCGAGCATCTTCACCATCTCAGGAAGCCCGGCCAGCACCGCCTCGCGGAAGAAGGCCTTGTCCTCCGCGGGCGCCCCAAAGACGTGGCAGAAGATCAGGGGGAAATCGCACATCAGCATCACGCCCTGCTCGTCAGCGAGCCCGTAGAACTCCTCCTTCTCGACGTGGGCGTGTACCCGCAGGATATCCATGTTGGCGGCCCGTGCCAGAGCGAGGTCCCGCTCGTAGCCCTCTTCGTTTGCCCTGTCCATCCAGAACTCGGAGACGTAGTTGGAACCCTTGGGGAAGATGCGCCGGCCGTTCAGCCACCATTCCCAGTACTTCTCCGTCGCCGAACGCGCGCACCTCGCGGACACCTCGCGCAGGCCGCAGAGACGGTCCAACGCAAAGCAAGGTTTGCCGGCCTCGACGCCCGCGGCAAGCTCGGCCGAAAGGTGGTAGTTGTAGAGCAACGGCTCGCCGTGCGTCCAGGGCCACCAGAGGGCCGGGTTCGGCACCAGCAGGCTGAAAGTCAACTCCTTGACCTCGTGCCCGCCCAGCTCAACCTGCCGCCTGTCTCGGATTCGCTCGTCGCCCGCGAAATTCGCTGATCTCAGCTCGCTCTCCAGGGTGACGGCCCGCGGTTCCGCGGCCAGGTTGTGAAGCTCGACGGCCACATGCACCAGAGCGGGCGATTCCAGGCGTTCGCCTGCCTGGCGCCAATCGGCGTCTGGAAACACGGGGGCGAGCCGGACCCAGTTCGCCACCACCGGCCCCGTCTCCTCCATGGTGACTTCCCGCCAGAGCCCCAGGGGCACGACCCACTCGCGGCCGGGAAGGGGATTGGCCAGAGCGTGATTCGGGTAGGGTTTGCAGTCCCACTCGCCGAAGATGCCGAGGATGTGCTTCTTCGCCTTCAGGTTGGCGTGCTCTGGCGTACAGCGAGCGCGGACGACGACCACGTTGTCCTCGGGGTGCAGGTGCTCGGTAACGTCGAAAGCAAAGGGGGCGAAATAGCCATAGTGCCCGCCCAACCGCTCGCCGTTCAGCCAAACCTCGGCCTCCAGGTAGGCGCCGCCGAAGCGGAGGAGGTACCGCCGTGAAGGAGCCACGTCCGGCGGGGCGGCGAAACGGCAGCGATACCAGACGGTGTCATTGTCAGTCGAGGCGGAGAGCACGGCAGGGACGCGGGCAAGAGACCAATCCGAGTCGTCGAAGTCCGGCCGAACGTACGCCGTGCTACTCTCCGCCGAAGCTGGGCCTTGCAGACAGCGCCACTCTGACGGTAAAGGGAATCGCCGCAGGGACTGCGGCGGGAAGAGGTTGAGCATAGATTAATCATAGCCTGCCCTGGCGCTATTCGTCCAGGTCAGGCGGAGCCAGCGCCCTGTGCGACCGCCAAAGGCCTCGGCGGGGACGGATCAGACCAGTTCGGGCTCCCGCGCTGGGGCGTGGTAGCTCCTTGTGCCCTGCTTACGGCGGTCGATCGCTTCCTGGAACAGGTTGTAGATATCAGAGGCCATACGCCGCGCGTTAAAGTGTTCGGCAACGGCCCTAACGCCCGCCAGACCCATCGTCTCGCCCTCGGCCGGATGCTCCACGAGGAACTGCAGGCAATCGGCCATCTGCCCGGTATCCTGGCTGCGATAGGCCATGCCGGCCTTGTAGCCATTCCAGCCGATGATCTCCGGCCCGGCGCCGTTGTTCGGCGCGATAACGGGCAAGCCCGCCGCCATGGCCTCGCAGTAGACCAATCCGAACGGCTCCGACCTGATGAAGGGAGCCAGGAAGGCATCGCTCGTCTTCAGCAAAGCCACCTTGTCCGCCTTGCTCTCGACAAAGCCGACGTAGTCGACGTACTCGGTGAGGTCCATGAGCGATATCTTGTCCCTAATCGTCGTGCGGAAGTGCTCGCCGTTGACGGCGTCCCCCACCAGGCGCAGCCGCGCGTTGATGCCCTGGTTCAGGAGAATGCGCAGCGCGTGCAAGGCAAGGTCCGTCCCCTTCTCCACGTCGATGCGACTCAGCGTCACGATGTTAAAGGCGTCGCTTGGGCGCACGAACTGCGCCGACCGGCGGCGGGCCTCGTCGTCCGACATGGCGTAGTTCTCGTCGTCGACGATGCCGTAGTGCACGACGCGCGTGTAGGGCAGCAGGAACGGCAAGTCCTTGGCCAGATTTTCACGGACGTTGGCCTCCGAGCCGGAGACGACGGTGTCGATGCGGTGCGTGTTCTGCTTGATCGCCGAGATGACGTCGATGCCGTACCGCTGGCATACCTCGTAGCCCTGGGCCGCCACAACCAGCGGCACGCCGAGGTCCTTGAACATGCCGAAATAGCCGGCCAGGGAGAGTTCGCACACGTAGTCGACGTCGGGGTG
>JAJZQK010000272.1 GCA_021847625.1 Chloroflexota bacterium | reverse complement strand
CATGCACCTGATGGGTCTCCACGGCAAGTCGTTCCTCCCCCTCTTCCTCGGCTTCGGCTGCAACGTGCCGGCCGTATTGGGCACGCGGGTCATCCAGTCACACCGCGCTCGGCTTCTCACCATCCTGCTGGCGCCGCTGGTACCCTGCTCCGCTAGGATGGTGGTGTTGGTTCTCGTTGCCGGAGCGATCTTCGGCGATGCCGCCCCGCTCGTGACCTGGGGGCTGGTTGCCCTGAGCCTCACCCTGCTGGCGATCTCCGGGGTTCTCCTGGACCGCACTCTCTTTCGGGGCGAGCGCCCGGCCTTCATCATGGAGATGCCCCTCTACCATCTGCCCAACTGGCGGACCATCGCTCTGGAGGTGTGGCAGCACACCAGGGCCTTCGTCGTGCGGGCGGGGACGATCATCCTGATCGTGTCGGTGCTGGTATGGGTGCTGGCCGACCTGCCGGCAGGCAGCATTGAAGAGAGCTACCTGGCCCAGGTGGGAAGGCTGCTGGAGCCGCTGGGCGGGCTGATGGGACTCGACTGGAGGATGATGGTGGCCGTCCTTGCCAGCTTTGTGGCCAAAGAGAACGCTCTCGCCACCATGGCCATCCTGACCGCCGGTGGCGAGGAGAGCAGTCTCGCCGTGGCGCTGCCTAACATGTTAACGCCGGCCGCTGCCCTGGCCTTCCTGGTCCTTCAGGTCACCTTCATCCCCTGTGTCGCCACGGTCGGGGTGATCCAGCAGGAGACGGGGTCCTGGCGTTGGACGGCTTTCGCCGTGCTCTACCTGCTGGCACTGTCACTGGCCATGGGGATAGCCACCTACCAGGGAGCACGGTTGCTGGGTTGGGGGGTGTAAGATGCTCCTCCGTTTGTTGAGGCTGCTCTCGGATGCCAGAGGGATCGCCACCACGCGGGAGATGGCGAGAAGTCTGGATGTCAGCGAGGGGTTGCTGAGGGAGATTGTTGCCGGCTGGATTGATTGCCGGCAAGTCGGCAGGAATGATTGCCTGCGAACGATCTCCTGAAACGACACTGCCCGCGTCGAGCGCGGGCAGGTAGTGTCGAGTTTCGTGGTGAGATTGGGCATTCGGGTTGCTCAAGTGGCAGTTTCCAGATCGTTGATCACCTGGCGCAGCACCATCTCGTCGAGCACCTGCTTCTGCTCGGCAAAGCCGGCCATCAGCGCGTGCGTGCAGACGAGGTTGATCTGGCGCGGGATGCCTTTCGTGTAGTCGTAGGCTTTGGCGATGAACCCGTCGCTGAAGAGGGCCGTACCACGGTAGCCGGCGACCTCCACCTGATGACGAATGTAGGCCCCCGTCTCGGTCAGGTCCAAAGGCCGTAGATGGAAGCGAACCCCCGTGCGCTGCCACAACGCCTCGTGGATCGATAAGCGCAGCGTCCGGCGTAGCTCGCTGTGGCCCACCAAGACGAGCGCCGCCCCCGCCTGCGAGTCCATGCGCACGCTCAAGAGCAGTCTTAGCTCCTCCAGCATGCGGTGATCCATCAGGTGCGCCTCGTCCACGATCAGCACCGGCGTCTTCTTGCGCTCATTCGTCAGTAGGTCGAAAGCGCGCCGGATGCCCAGCACCATCTGCTGGCGGAACATCGGCACCGACTCGCCCAGTTGCAGGAGCACCTCCCGGTAGAAGCCGGTGATGCCGATCAGCGGATGGGCGGTGTAGAGCACCGTGTAGCGCGTCGGCTCGAGGCTCTCCACAAAAGCGCGCACGGCCGTCGATTTCCCCGAGCCGATCTCCCCCGTGATCAGCCCGATCCCTCGCTCCCGTACCAGATAGGCCAAGCGCGCCTTCAGCTCCTCTTGGCCACTCGCCAGAAAGAGCTTGCTCGTGGCCAGTCCCCGACTGAAGGGCAGGCTTGCAAAGCCGTAGAACTCCTGAAACATCGCTCACTCCTTCGGCCTCCGCTCTTCGGCGCTGCCTATCCGCAGCGCTTGGGCGAAGCTGATTGTGCCCAGCTCTTGGGCCAAGACCGCCTGATGCTCCGCCCGCAGCGCGGCCAGAAAGTCCACGTGCCCCGGCGGCACTTCTTCCGCTGGCGCCGGGATGCGATCGAGGCTCAGATGGCGCGCCCGCTCCAGCTTCTGCACCTGGGCTTGCGCCAGGAAGTGCCCGTGCTGCCAAATCTCGACCTCCGCCAGGTCGAAGGGATCGAAGCGCAGCTCGACCTGCCGGCCGGCCAAGAGGGGATCGACGCTGTAGCGGTTGCCCTGTAGCGAGAGCGTCGCCGTGCGCGTCACGGTGCGCTTCTCGCGCCAGAGGAACGCCTGGCGCAACTGCACGGGATCGGCCTTACGCACCGTGATCCGGGCGATACTGCTCTGGAAGCGCTCCAAGGGGGCTTGTTCGGTCTCGGAGTGGATGGCCCGGTGGTAGACCAACTCCACCCAGGCTTGGAACGAGCCGTTCAGCTCCTCCAGCGTGGCGATCTTGGCGCTCTCCACCTCGGGCAGGAACTGGCCGCGCACCGTCCCGAAAAAGCGCTCGATCTTGCCACGCGTGTTCGGCGTGTAGGGCGTCGAGTGGATGGCCCGAATGCCCAAGGTCGCACAGACGGCGGCTAATTGGGTGGAGACGTAGACCTTGCCGTTGTCCACGTAGATGCTCTGCGGAATGCCCCGCCGCAGGAGCGCCACCTTGAGCACCCGTTCGAGGCGGGGCAGGCTCTCCTCGAAAAAGAACTCGCCGTAGGGCACGAGACGGGAATAGTCGTCGATGAAGCAGAAGAGGGCGGTGCGCCGATACTTCCCCGGACGCTCGACGTCGGGCAGGTAGGGACCTACCAGCATGTCGCCCTGCCAGAGGGCATTGGCAGCTTCGCGCTCGAAGCGGCGGAAGGCTTTGCTTTGGCCGAGGAGCTGCTGGCGGGACTTGCCGCGCTGCTGGAGGATGCCACGCAGGGTGCGCGCCTTGAGGGGCAGATCGGCCGGGACGGCGGGGTCGCGGCGTAGGATTTCGATGATCGTCGTGGTGCTGCGCGCGGGCTGCTCCTCGCGCAAGGCGATGGCCTTCTGGACGATCTCTTCGGGCAGGCGGCGGGACTTACCGGCGTCCTCGCGCGCTTGGGGCTTGAGCGCCTCGAAGCCGCCCTGGCGATAGTGGGCAAGATAGCGCCAGACGGTATCGGCATTGATCGTCGTGCGCTGCGAGAAGGGAATCTGGTGGGTCTTGGCGGCGACGGCCTTGCAGAGGGCGGCGATCTCGCCGCGGTCGAGGGGACGGTGCAGTAGGGGCGCAATCAACCCGTAGCGGAAGAGGGCGATCTGGGTGCGCTTCTCTTCCTCCGGTGGCAGCGGCCCACGTTGTTCTTGTGCCAAGGTCTTCCTCCCACGGTGCTTTGAGCCTCTCTACCTGGTTGGATCGATCCTCAGCGATGCTAGTGCGTGGGTGGGGCCTTGGGAATTGCCGAAAGCCTGTGGGTGCTAAACCAAACGACCGAGCTTGATGGCTTGGCCCCAGTGGGTCAATGTCGCCAGCCACCGGCTGCCGGCTTCCGGCAAGGAGAGGCCCTTGTCCCGCAGCCAAGCGACGAGGTGCGGCACCGCGGCGACGAGCTGCTGCGGCCTCTCAGGCAAGGTACCAAGCTCGGCGATGACCAGCTCCAGCTTGCCGAGCTGCTGCCAGGTGGCCAGTTGCACCAGGAGCGTGGCCAAGGCACGCTCGGCAACGAGGGCGAAGGCCCTGACCCAAGCGCGACAGGTGCTCAGGGCCGGCAGCTCGGAGGGGGCGAAATGCCGGCGGATGGTTGCCCAAGAGGCCTTCTGCTGGAAGCGCAGATCGAGGACGCGCTGGATGACGGCGGCGAGGTAGTGGCGGTGGGGGAGGCAGAAAGAGGGCAAGAGCGAGATCGTATGGCGGCAGGCCGTGCAGAGCAAGCGCTTTACACGGATGACGAAGGATTGGTGCTGGTCGCAGACGTGGCGAGGATAGCTGCCGTGGCCGACCAAGCGGTCGCAGGCAGCACACTGCGGGCAAGTTCTCGGACGCGGGAAGACGAGCTGAGCAAACTGACGCCGGTAGTGATGGACGTCGGTACCGAAATCTGCGAGAATGATCACGTTGGTGGGGGGCCTATGGCGAGAGCCTTTGGAAGGGATGGCTCGCTGTGGGCCTCGCTCCTTTCTTGCTTGATGGCCCACATACTATCAGTGCCCACCTAGTCCCCGCCAGCTCTCTCGCACCCCCAGCACCCGTACATGCCCGGCCGGTCTATCTCGGCTTTCATTCTCGCCGAAACCAGTTTCCTGGTCGGCATTCAATTCAACCGGCTACAGCAGGGCCTGCATATTCTCCTCTCTCCAGCCCACAAGAGATGGCGACCAATGACCAGCTCTCCGCAGAGGGCGCAGGGGACGAGCTCGGAGGTCGCTGATTTGCGCGGGGAGGGCATCTGCACCCTCCTGCTTTCGAAGAGGCTCGGCACGGGTAAATAGAGAAGGGCAGCCACTCGCGCATCGATAAGCGCCTGGTAGCGAACGGTCTCGTCAAGGGTCGCATCTCCGCTCTCCACCCGCTCCTCGAGGAACACCAGTTCCTCGTTGGGCCCCAGCGCGCCTGGCCTCAGCACGAGACGCAGCCCTACGCCTTCGCCGCTCGCGAAGGTGTAACCGTGCTTGCCGACATCCCTCACCATTAACCGGCCGTTTCCCAGTGTGCAGTGCGTCAGCCTCTGAACCGCGTCCAGGGCCGAGGTAGCGTTCTCAGCGATCACAAAGGATCGCGGCGACCAGGACAGTTCCGCGCCGAGACTCTCCAAGGCGAGGCAACAGGCCCGGTACCCGATAACTAGGTCTGGGCACAGGTGGCCATGGAAGTCCGCGATCAGTTTGAGCTGCAAGTCCACGATCAACTTGTCTACCACCTCTTCTTCCTGCACCCGGAAGTGCAGTACCCACTGTCCTCGTTGGAGGGATCCAGCCGATCCCTCAGCCCACAACTTCAGCATAAGGGCGTATACGCCCGTGTCTGCCTGCACCAGGTACAGCAGTGACCGATCTCTCGGCCGCTGCCGAAAGGTGCCGATGACCTGCAGCACCTCGTGATCGCGCCCCCCGTACCTGAACCCGAGCGGAAGCTGCAGGGCGTTGTCGTACTCTACCCCTACCACCTCCTGGATAGGCTCCACCCAGTCGTCGTCAATCAGCCGGAGAACCTGTTCTCTTTGAAGCACTATCTGTCCTTCCTTGGAAGCCACGAAACCAGTGCGAAGTAAACGGCACAGTCACACACTTACCATAAAAGCGCCAACCCAGCGATGAAGGCTACGACTATGGCATTCTGAATAGCCGAGGAAAGCAGCATCAACTGCAGGCCCGTTGCCGGCCCGAAGATCCCCACGTAGTAGGGCGTGAGGTACCTGAACATCGAGACTATGCTCGTGAGCACGTCACCCACGAGCAGCGATAGGATAATATCCTTTGCTGTGACCTCGCCGACGGCCAGGAGGCCGCCGGCGGTGACATAGGCCGCAAGGGAGTAGGCGAACCGGGCAGCGATGATGCCCAGGCCAGCAGTCGGCACAGGAAGATAGTGCCCCACGCCACTCAATTGAGAGGCCAGCCCATCGAAGACACCTGCCTTGACCAACAGGCAGGTCACGAACGTCGTGGGAACCGTGAC